>DPYO01000022.1 GCA_003535775.1 Fidelibacterota bacterium
AAAAGAAATAGGAAAACAAAATACAGGATACAACTTTTTCAGCAGACCAAAATTGTTCTCCGATCAAAGTTCGTGAACCTATTGGGAAGCGCATTATTTCAGGAACCCATAGGCTTACCGCTACAGTAACAAAGCCGAGCAACCCCAGAAAAAGTGTTGCCGCTTGTGAAAAATCTTCTCTGGCACCATCTTCCTTACCCCGTTTTAGAAAATAGGGTGTCCAGCCCATGTTGAATCCCATCACTACAATTAAACCAAAAATACCCAGTTTATATCCTGCTGAATAAAGTCCTACTTCTTGTGTACCAGCCATCCAGTACAGTAAATAACGATTTGCCAGTTCCATGATCATTGTAAAAATTCCGGCGGGTAAAAAAGGGATCGCAAACTTAAACACGATTTTAAATGTTACCAGCTGAATGGTTCTGAAGCTGACACGCTTCATAATGATTGGTAATGAGAGTATAAACACGATACTGGATGCAGCCAGATTTGCAAAAAGAACCCCCAAAATACCCATTTTAAGAATGACTACAAAAAAGATATTAAATCCCATCGTGGAGAGAACGTTTGTCAAATTAAAGGCAATAAACGACACCGGCTTTTCTTCAGTACGAAGCAGCAATACTGGCAGGTTCCAAAGTGCATCCAGAAGTAACACCCCCGAGAGTAAAGCGATCCATTCGGGTTTATCAACACCTAAAACGATTTTTGCAATAATGTTTCTGGAAAAGAAAAGTATACAAGAAAAAACCACACTGCTGATCACCTGTAAACCATAAATTGTAGAAATATATTCTCCCCTTTCCTGACCTTCTTTTTGTACTGCAAATTTCATGAGTGCTGTATCCATACCATAACGGTAAAGAATCAAGGCGAATCCCATAAAAGCATAGGCCAGGGAAACCACCCCGTACTCTTCTGGTGTAAACATATGTGTATAAAGCGGAAGAAGAAAAAATGTAACCAGACGGGTCAGAATGTGCCCAAATCCATAGATCAGCGATTGTTTTCCAAGTGTTTGAAGAGACATCTATTAAATCGAATGCAGTTCCAGTGTATCCCGAAAAATTCCACTGGCACCAAAATTTTCCTTAAAACGAGCCAAGCCGAAGTTTGGTTCCTCCTTTACTGTGAATATACCGAAATCAAAAGCATGAACGCCCTTTTGTATCGCCCATTCAAAAATGGAGGAGAACAGTAAATTCAGGGGACGGGATTCTTGAAAGTGTTCATCATGGGAGATGTAAAAAGCGAGGATAATTTTAGGATTGACGATAAAGTTTACCACCCCGGCAATCATTTTATTATCCAGAATAGCGCTATGGAGGACAACCTGGTCAGGAAACAGCTCATTCAAGAGACAAAGTTCTTCGAGTGTGTGGGTAGGTTCTACTCCGTGCCTTATTTTCAGATTTTTTTTCAGTATTCTATAGAAGCTTTCAAAATCGTCTGATTCTCTTATCTGAACGCCGGAACGCTGGGCTTTACGAACAGCTTGGCGGTGGGATGGATGGAAACGGGCTAACGTTTTATCAATTGATTTTTCCAGCAAAAGGATGCTGGAAATTTCCCTTCGGTAGTAAGTGAATCCATTTTTTAACAAGGAAAAATCCAAATAGTTTGAGGGTTGATATCTATAAATCGCAGGAGGGAGGGTTGTACGGACGCCATTGAATTCATGTTCAGATGCATAGGATTTTAGTGTTTTTACTAATTCCATGGTATTACGGAAAGAAATATTTTCTGAGGTTACAAAACTGCCAAAGGATGCTCCAGGATGGGAAACAAGCATCTTTCTGTTATGATTTGTAATTTCTGCCGCAGGCAAAAGAGCAACCATTTTCCCCTTTTCAAAAAACATTAAACTGTGGTCCTTAAAACGTCCTGCTGGGTGATAATTAAGGAACCGCCGTGTATGAAACAGAGTCCCCTTATTGTTTTGTGATACAAAGAGTTCCCAAGTTTTTGTATCTGACTTTTTAAAGTGTTTAACTTCCATTGATCGTCAATTTCTTACTGTAAATTACCGGATAAATGTACATCGTTTAAACTGGTTTAGAAACATCGTTGTCTAACGTTGTACCCCAGTTTTAATTTGAAGAAAAGATTTGCAGGGAAAGAGATGAAAGAAGCAGCTATTACCCGAGTTCAAGCCAGGGAAATACTTGATTCCCGAGGGAACCCAACCGTAGAAGTGGATGTTTATTTGAGTGATGAAAGTTTTGGAAGGGCGGCGGTTCCTTCCGGAGCATCAACGGGCGAACATGAGGCAGTGGAACTGAGAGATGGAGATCAAAACCGATTCTTGGGTAAGGGAGCACTCAATGCAGTTAGGAACGTAAATCAACAGATTGCTCCGATAGTAAAAGGTTATAACGCCCTCGATCAAAAAACCCTGGACAAATGTATGATTGACTTGGATGGGACGCCGAACAAATCAAATCTAGGTGCGAACGCGATATTAGGTGTTTCCATGGCTGTGTCCCGGGCGGCAGCAGCAAGTCAGAATCTCCCCCTGTACCGGCACTTGAATTCTGAAGCCCGTCTTCTTCCTGTCCCTATGCTGAATATTATCAATGGAGGGAGTCATGCTGACAACAATGTGGACATCCAGGAATTCATGATTTTTCCCATTGGGGCAGACTCTTTTTCCCATGCTCTACGCATGAGTACGGAAATATTTCATTATTTGAAAAAGGTGCTCAGCAGTAAAGGATTGAATACTTCTGTGGGTGATGAAGGCGGTTTTGCTCCAAATCTGAGTTCCAACGAGGAAGCAATTGAAATTATTTTAAAAGCAGTGGAAAAATCTGACTATTCCATTGAAAAGGACATTTTCCTAGCTTTGGACGCAGCCGCCAGCGAATTTTATATTGATGGAGCTTATCGCCTGGAATCGGAAGACCGGACGCTCACTTCCGATGAAATGGTGGAATATTTCAAAGGTTTAACAAAAAAGTACCCCATTATATCCATCGAAGACGGGTTGGCAGAAAATGATTGGGAAGGCTGGGAGGTTTTAAATAGTGAACTAGGATCAAAAATTCAAATTGTCGGCGATGACTTGACTGTAACAAATATTCCAAGACTTCAACGTGCAATTGATGAACAATCCATGAATGCCATCCTTATAAAACTGAACCAGATTGGTACGGTTACAGAAACCGTGGAAGCGGTGGAACTAGCACGAGAAACCGGATTTGGTGTTGTTATTTCCCATCGCTCCGGTGAGACAGAAGACACTTTTATCGCGGACTTTGCAGTTGCAATGGGAATGGGACAGATCAAAACCGGCTCTGCCTCGCGCACGGACCGGATATGTAAATACAATCAACTTCTTAGAATTGAAGAAGAATTAGGCACGTCTGCTAAATTCCCTGGTAGAAAAGTACTGGGTCAGTTGTGAGTCTTTTTCGGTCAAAACAGCGCCATCGAAAACCAAAACGGATTTATAAAAATTCGCGTAATGTTCAGAGGAGAGTAATTCGCTGGTTGCTTTTGCTCATAGCAAGTGTTTTGCTTATTATTTTTATCTTTGGAGACCATGGTATGTACCAGCTTTATCGTCTGAGAGCAGAGAGATCAGCAAACCAGGCACTTATTACAGAATTGCGAAAGGAACGGGGAAAACTTGAAGAGGAAAATTTTCGCTTGAAGACAGATATGGAATATATAGAACGTATAGCACGGGAACGGTACAGAATGGTTAAGAAAGGTGAAAAAGTCTTTAAAGTAATCCCGAAAGAAGACTAAGTATATTTTAAAACCCTAAATTATAAAATACACGGTCCCCGCTCAGCTTACCGGTGCTGATTAATTCGACCCTTTTGGGTTTAGATCCCCTTTGTTTTTCT
>DPYO01000125.1 GCA_003535775.1 Fidelibacterota bacterium
AGCTTCAATCATTGGTTATATAATGAAAGAATGGCAGAATCCTCCTGTCTGTATTAGTGTAGAGCCACACGCTGCCAACTGTTTATTTGAATCAATAAAAACTGGAAATCGAGTTTCAGTTGAAAACAACGAAACAACAACCATGGCAGGACTAAATTGTGGTTCGGTATCAACCTTGGCTTGGAATATATTAAAGAGTGGCCTGATAGGATCTATATCGATTTCAGATAAATTATCAGAAGAAGCAATGATCACATTAGCTTCTCCTGTATCCGGAGATCCAGTAATTATTTCAGGTGAATCAGGAGCAAGTGGCTTAGGTGCGTTAATAGGTCTTTGCAAGACGCATGAGTTTAATAAGTTCAAAGAGAAAATTTGTTTGAACAAAACATCATCTATTTTGGTGATCAATACGGAAGGAGATACTGACCGATCAAATTATAAACGAGTTGTGAATGACATTTGATAAAACCTATATAAAATAAGTAAACGCCATACCAGCAAGCGCTGGGATCGTAACATTATCAAGACCAAAAGTTTGAACTAGTTCTGCGACCGTAAGGAAAAGGGCTATAATCAAAATAGATGTAAATTTCATATCAATACCTAAAAATAAGCAGATCGAATAGGTTATAATTATGGTTGTTATAAAAAATGAGGTGCTTCCTCCTATTGATTTCTTTTGTCCAAATATATTTAGTTCCCCGAATCTATATTTTCTCCCTACGATCTCAGCCATTGTGTCCGAAAAGCCACCAATCAAGATACCATATATGAATGCGGTTTTTTCTAATGGGAGAAAGCAATAGGCAGCAATCAAAACACCAACTGGGTAGGCCTCAACACCAAATGTGATTCTTTTTACTGAGTGCATTGATCTGAACATGCCTATGTATTTTGTGAAAGAAGTGATTATGATAAATAAAATACAAATCCAATATATTCCTATATTTTCTAAGGTAAAGGGAAGAGTACATACTGTAATACAGGAGACCACATGAACGATCTTTCTGCTATCATCAGAGACCAATGAAAATCGATCTTTTATGAGATCCGTCATAAAGAAAAGTGCTAGCAATAGAATGACATAAATCGTTATTATAATTATCATAGGTCGAACTCATATGATGCATATGACCTAAACGTTGTCACATCTGGGGCAGGCATATTTTTAACACGATTATCATCCATAACAAGTGCATAGATCATTTTATTATATTTAGAATCTATCGCATCTGCATGCATCTTATATACCACTGCGGGTGCTATTCCCATTCTCTGGTATTCAGGGAGTATGCCAATTGTTTTGCATATCAAGGTGTTCTCATCGTTTTCTGTGTAACTGCAAAAACCAATTAGATTTTGATTCATATGAACTGTATGGAGTAGCATCTTCGGACTCATATTGCTTTTAGGTGAGAAGAGTTTAAAGAAATCTTCTTGTGATATTCTATTATATCCCCAGTTTGAATTGAATATTTTTTCAATAATCCCATATAATTCATCGAATAAAGGTTTATCAATGGATCTCCAGTGTTTGATCTTTAATCCCCTGTTTTTAAACTTAATATAGTAAGGCTTAGAAATATTCATCACATTATTGTAGTTCGTTCTATATACAGATGAATATGTTAGGGTTTTTTTAGGAGCTTGAGCTACCATAAAGTGATGCTCCTTCTCATTACTGAAATACTCCCCTTTAAAAAAAGGACTGCCATCTGATTTTGATATGAATCTATATGGGAAGAATGTGGTTCCATGAATCGGACCTTTCAAGTGTTTGATATTCATTTTCTTGGAAACCTCTAGGATTTTAGACCATAGATTTGAATGATGTTTATAATTATAAAAGGTGGTGTACCCAAAATAGGCTTCTGTAGCATTCTTTTCTCTGAACATTAGGATTGCAGAACCATCATTTGATTCTATTGGTTTTAACAGCATATTGGAATTTGTCCATTTAAATGCAGATTCTAATTCTTTAAGAAAACTTTCTAGGTTTGGTTGGCCTTCGAACCTTAAAGAAAGATTATCTTTATATGAGGAATAAAACATTTCGAGGAAATCAGGTATCATTCTTTGACCTTGCTTACAAAACCCTTTTCGCCATCGACAAACAGAATATCCCCTGTTTTAAACTTTTCACATGCTCCTGTGATCCCAATCACAGCGGGAATACCTAACTCCCTAGCCACTATAGATGCATGAGAGAGAATACCGCCATGTTCGACAATAATCCCTTTAGATAATGCCATCAATGCGGTCCATCCTGGATCGGTTCTTCGTGTGACCAATATCTCAAAGCTGTCCTTTTTTGGGACTTTGAACTCTTCAAGAACGACAGCTTTACCAATCGCTTGGCCAGGTGAAGCACCTAATCCTTTATTTTCAGCGTTATTTTTTCCATCCTGAAATAAAGACCAGTGACCATTTTTTACATGGAAATGGGAAGGTGGATGAAATGTTTTGAAAAAACTATATTCACGTTTTCTTTCACTGATCTTTGAGAAGTCAATATCCTTAATAGGCACTTTTCCATTGACGCAGTCAAAATCAATGAAGAAAACATCATCTCTATTTCTGATCAATCCTCTATCAACAAAACAATCACCTACACGCAGTGAGAGCTTGCGCATTATAGCGAACATATTTGCTCTCAAAAGCCTAAAATCTTCACGTCTAGAAGCGAATTTTTTAAAAAGTTTTTCCATGTAGTTACCCTTGAGCGAAGTGCTATTCTCGGGTCCAGGCTTTTTATATGCATATGAAAGGACCAGACTTGAAAATGCACTAAAATTTTCGTTGATGTCACTTGTTTCAAGTTTTAACTCGTTTGCGAATCTGCCACCAAATTTTATGAGGTATTTTTCATAGTGTTTCTTTTTTTCAGGAAATATCTTTAGTGCATTCATAAAAGATTGCTTATCCCCATCCTCTAATGCTGTCTTAATTATTTTTGATTCACAAAGGGATTTGCTCAATTTACAAAGAAAGTTTATTTGTTTGGTGCTCACACTAGGAAAATCAAGCAATCTTGATAGGTCATCGCTTGTGATGGATTTTGTTAATTTCCCGTAGATTGTCATCATAACTGTATCATTTTCTATGGTAAGGTACCATTTTCGCAAGATTCCATCTAATAATGATCGGATCTCTTTCTGTGCCTGCTCCAAATCCATTTTTTCAAATATCCAACCCCGGGATTCCTCGGTTATAGATTCAACCTCTTTACGAAAATTTTTAATTTTTTTATCAAAGAGTAAGAATTTGAATATGACCCTAGGTATATAGGTTAAGTTTAGGAAGAATGTGGGTTTAAATTTTTCGAGTTGTTGAGTCTCCTCAAAGTTCAAGGACAACATATTTCTCAAATTTCGACTATTACGCTCATAGCCCGGTAGCATGGCCATCATGCGATACCAATTGTCCATCCTGTAATACAGCCTTCCATAAACGTTATCAACCAAACTGTCGAATATGTCAGCATTTTGATTGATCTTCTTTTTAGGGACACCAGAATGAGCCAACAGGTCTATATAAATGATCTTATAAACTGACTTGGCGAAAGAAGACGTGAGTGGAGAAACGATTCCACTGTAGCTCTCGCCAATGTTTGCGCTGTCAAAAAGCATATTTTTTTCATCTCTTCCCCATATTGATCGACTTATAGGTCTACTTTGGAGGATGAATATCTTGCCTTCATGGTATGTCCATTCTATATCCTGTGGAGTACCGAAATGATCTGCTGTCTTTTTTGATACCTCGATTACACCCTTAAGGACCTCTTCTTTATTTGAGCTGGCCAACCTTTTCTTGATCAACTTTCCATTTGAGAACTGAAGACAGCTGTAGGATTTATCAACTCGTTTATTGACCAATACTCCTCCATGATAATCGTATTGCTCACAATCCCATCCATCAACTACGGGTTTGCAAAGACCTGGTAATGCATTAACACTGGCTTTGTCTATATTATTATCAATGAATGTTACGCCGCTATATTCTCCAGGAATAAATTCCTGAATGATGATTCCATCTCCTGAGCTGAATGGTAGAGATTC
The DNA here is from genome assembly GCA_003535775.1 of Fidelibacterota bacterium. Taxonomy (GTDB): domain Bacteria; phylum Fidelibacterota; class Marinisomatia; order Marinisomatales; family UBA8229; genus UBA8229. The sequence continues at coordinate 4,062 of DPYO01000125.1, forward strand.
TCTTACATTGTGCCATGCCTCTTTCAGTCCAGCTATTGTTACTCCTAACTCAGTGTGAAAAGCCCCTGCAAAAGATTTCTCTTTCCCGTCCTCTAAAACAGAGCTTGATCTAATAGCCAAGATCGACCCCGGCTTAAATTTGTCATTGACCACTGCCTGCACATCATCGAATGAGGTATTGCTATCCAATGATAAGAAAAGAGGAATATTGAATCCTGATGACCTTAGATCATCAATAGAAACAGCTTTATTCCCAATAGCTTTATGCATAGGTTAGTATCATATTTTGGCCTATGTAAGTTACTAGAAGACCAAGCCAGAAAAGATTCTCGTAAACGCTAGTTTCATTTTTGAGATATAGAAGTCCACTAAAAAAGCAAGCTAGCAATATAAGCGCTTCAAAAAACAGAATATGCTTGAGACCTATTCCCAGCAATCCGCATATCGTTATGGATATGATTATAGATGCGAGTCCAAAAAAATACCAGAGCATTATCGCTCCTCCCATTCCTAGGCGATCCGAATAAAGTTCATTGCCTGGACTAATATCAGGTTTTACTTTTCTGGTGATTTCTACCTGAATGGAAAGTATAAAAACAAATAAGATATGGGTCCATACAATATCATCTAGAGCCAGAGAGTCCAAAATTGACACATATATAAAGATCTGTAGAAACAAAAGTTGGAACATATTAATTAGATTGTATGTGAATAAGTTTTTAATTTTAAAATGATCAGGGAGTAAGAAGTCTTTTTTTGCTAGAATTGTGTAGAATAAAAGGGGTAAAAAGAACAGAAGGGATAGTTTGCCCATCGAGAGAGCAATCATGGTCATTATCCCTATCATTATAAAAGAGGCCCTTTCAAGAAAAACTATACTAATTTTCCCTTTTTGCAGATCCCGGTCAGGATAGAATTCCATATCGAAATCAAAGTCTCTTTTATCATCAGCAACCCTATTGTGAAAGAGATAGATTATAATGAATACAAAAGCAAGGTAGAATTTCCACTGGGGGATGACCATATTCGATGTGATCCTTTTGATCACCATCATGTCAGTGATAATGATTGCCAATAGGGGAAGGATCTGAAACCTCTTCAGCAAGTAGTTGGATAACATTACAGTTGTATTCATCTTAATCCGTATACTCCAAAATATCCATAGTATGTGGCGAGACGATTTTTTGAAATAGAATGGCTCAACTCTTCCATCAGCAAAAAATGTTCAGATGGCTTTCGCTCCACCAGATTATTCCAGATAACCAGTTTTCCATCCCTTTTAAGATGGGAAGCGCATTGCTGGAATAAGGCACTCGATTCTTTTTGATCAAGGGTATCAGTGATGTTTGAGATATAGATCATGTCGAAATTTTTATCTGTTTGCAAAAGGTATTCCATCATACTATTTGAATGAAAAGAGAGGTTTGATGTTCTTTTATTAATGATATTGTAGTTTTCCTTAATTGCCCAGTCGGGCAGTTTCATTGATCTTCTATAGTGGCTTTCTAACATGTATCTAAAGTAATAGTTTTTAACAATTGGAATTTTGCACCAAGCTTTTTCTAATCTTTTATAAAAAATATCGCCAGGACTATCATTGAAATATTTTAAAAGATCAGGGTGTCTTCCAAACCTTGATTGGATCATTTTGCTTGCAAATGTTCTTAATATAAGACGATGTAAGAACCGATCAACTTTACGTTTATATATATATTTTTGCTCTTGAATATTATTTGAATTGATGAAATCGTCTATTGTTCTTCTGCCTATTGCTGCTGGAAGGAAATATCTATTCCACGTCTGCAGATACCTCTCCCATTTTCCAATGTGTATTAGACCTTTTGATACCATTTTAAGATTTGATTTCCAGTATTTGCGATCATCTGAAGATAAATAGTCAGAAAGTTGCCAAAATATATCCAACCTGTCTCGATATTCTTTGGGGGGGGTAAAGGTGCCGAAAAAATACATGCAATTCTCAAAACTCAGATTATTAAATGCGCAAACCTTAAGCCTGATAAGCTTATTTTGTAGCTCATTGATCTCAACTAAATGTAAACTCACATTTTTATATGCCAGCGATGATAG
>DPYO01000073.1 GCA_003535775.1 Fidelibacterota bacterium
TACAGCCCTGTTTGCATCCACTATAGCTATTACCCAGAATGATATCAAAAAAGTTTTGGCTTATTCAACGGTGAGCCAGCTTGGATTTATGATCATGTCTGTGGGGACAGGTGCATATGTAGCGGCATTCTTCCATCTTGTGACTCATGCTGCTTTCAAGGCAAATCTCTTTTATGGTTCTGGAAGTGTGATTCATGCTATGCATCATGCTCTTCATAAAAAGAACGATCATGAAACTGACCCGCAGGACATGCGCAACATGGGTGGATTCAAAAGCCGGATGCCAACAACCTACAGGGCTATGTTGGTAAGTACATTGGCGATTGCAGGAGTTCCGTTTTTTTCCGGGTTTCTCTCCAAAGATGTTATCCTTGCCGGCAGTTTATCGTTTGCAAACCACCATCCTGAACATTTCCTTCTGCCAATCTTTGGATTCAGCGCAGCTTTGTTGACAGCTTTTTATATGTTTCGATTAATGTATATGACATTCCATAATGAACCTCGAATGCCGGAACTCATTGAGGGAATTCATGAATCCCCAAAGGAAATGACCTTTCCCTTGGTACTGCTTGCCACATTAAGTTTTTTCATTTTTTACACGCTTCCATATTTCAATCCATTCTCCGACCATGGATGGTTTACCTATGTCATTGAAGCAAAAACTTCCCTTGTTCATGGAGCTCCATCTGCTCATGCTATTGCTGAAGGGATTCACCATAGTCATCTTTCAGCTATGATCATATCAGTGCTAGTGGCCGGACTTGGAATTCTTTTGGCATGGCAAATGTATCTCAAGAAAAAGCTATCTGCGGAGCGTTATGCAAATAAATTTTCCACATTACATCGTTTATCATTAAACAAATTTTATATAGATGAACTATATGCACGGTTTATCTATACTCCGGTTTTGAAGTTAGCAGATAAAATTGCATTTTTGGATTGGGATCTTTATGATAAATATGTTGTTGATGGGTTTGGAAAATTTACAGAATGGTTCTCAGATTTAATTGGAAAGATGGATTACGATGGACTTGATCAGGGCATCGTGGATGGGGCAGGACGTTCCGTCCATCGGTTAGGGGATATCTTGAGAAATCTGCAGACCGGACGGCTTCAAAATTACATTCTATTCGCTCTGTTTGGAGTAATCCTGATTGTGATTGTTCAAACAATGGTTTAGACCTTTGAGAAAAAATGTGTAAAGGATAAAAAATGGTATCAAACATACTTAGTTGGCTCATTTGGCTACCTGTAGCAGGAATGGTAGCTATTCTATTAATTCCGAGGGATAAAGAAGATGTTATTAAAATTGTAGCGGCGGTAGCCACAGGACTTCAACTGTGGCTGGCGATTATGCTTTGGTTGAATTTCGATTCCGCAACTGGATCTTTCCAGTTTATGGAAAATGTTGCATGGATCCCGTCTTTTAATATTTCCTATGCTTTGGGTGTAGATGGATTAAGCCTTCCTATGGTGATGCTTACTCCGTTGCTCTCATTTTTATGCATTTTTGTAAGTTGGAAAATTGATAGAGGCGTAAAAGGATATTTTGCTTTGTTCCTGCTTCTTGATACGGGAATGATCGGTGTATTTCTGGCTTTAGATTTCTTCTTATTCTTTGTTTTTTGGGAATTGATGCTTTTGCCCATGTATTTCCTCATTGGTATGTGGGGTGGGCCCCAGCGGGAATACGCCGCTATAAAGTTTTTCTTGTACACTTTAGTAGGATCTGTACTCATGCTGATTGCGATTTTAGCACTGTATTTTACATGTGGGAATACATTCAGTATTCCAGAGCTCATAGAGGCTGCCCCAAGTGCCCTGGAAGGATCAATTTGGTGGGGTATGAGCGCCATCAAGGTTATTTGGATTCTTCTTTTTGTAGGATTTGCAATAAAAATACCGGTGTTCCCATTTCATACCTGGCTGCCCTTGGCGCATGTGGAAGCTCCAACTGCTGTTTCTGTAATCCTTGCTGGTGTCCTATTGAAAATGGGAATTTATGGTATTCTTCGAATCAACTATCCCATGCTGCCGGATGCGGTATTCTGGTTTGCTGGTACTTTGGCAGTTCTGGGGTTGATCAATGTGATCTGGGGCGCTATGTGTGCATTGGCACAAACAGATTTAAAGAAACTGGTTGCGTACTCAAGTATCAATCATATGGGGTTTGCAATGCTGGGAATGGCGGCAGTCATTGCAGCGTCCGGTCTTCATGGAGAGAATTACATTGCTGCTCAAGCCGGAATCACTGGTGCAGTTTTCCAGATGTTTAACCATGGTACCATTTCAGCCATGTTGTTTATTCTGGTAGGTGTTATTTATGATCGTGCTCATCATCGTGATATCGACGGGTTTGGTGGATTGGCAAGGCAGATGCCTGTATATGCCGGTGTAGCCATGGTAGCTTTTATGGCTGGGCTTGGGCTTCCGGGGCTGTCTGGTTTTATCAGTGAATTCATGTGTTTTATGGGTGCATTCCCTGTTTTCAGGGTGATTGTGATAATTTCTACCTTGGGAATTGTGTTAAACGCTGCTTATTTCCTGTCCGCCTACAAACGGATATTCTTTGGTGAGTTGAATGAGAAATATTCCGGTCTGTCTGAAATTGACGGACGTGAACTGTTTACCCTGATTCCTTTGGCAGTAATTACTTTGATTCTGGGAGTGTATCCGGGGCCGTTCCTGAATATGATCAAGGAGACTATGTCGGTTTTAATTGATCAGGTTGTGCTGATAGGAAACTTCGCTGTTATTCCTTAATCTGGAGAATACACTTTTATGAATAACCTGCAAAGTTTAAGCTATTACTGGCCGGAGTTCCTTCTTGTAACTACCATTTTAGCTGCTGTTATCTATGATCTTCTAACAAAACCGCCTGAGAGTCAGAGAGTTGGCCTTTTGGTTTTTGCAGGTTTAGTTTTAACTCTATTCGCAAATTGGTTCACAAGTGCGGAAAGGAACATAACTCTATTTTTAGATTCACTTGCACTGGATCCATTCGCTCAGTTTTTTAAAACGATTATAATTTTTTCAACCCTGTTTGTTATTCTTATTAGTCGTAAAAGCGCTGAGTTAAGGATTTACCGAACCGGAGAATATTACACATTAATTGCCATAATGGTCTTTGGCATGTTTCTCATGGTTTCCGCTATCGATCTGATCATGGTATATCTTTCTATTGAAGTTGTCTCTATTTCATCCTTCATTTTAGCAGGGTATTTGAAAAAAGATCAGCGCTCCAATGAATCTTCACTGAAATATGTAATCTATGGAGCTTTTTCTTCTGGTTTGATGCTTTTTGGATTGAGCATCTTATTTGGTCTCACAGGGACCACGAAATTCTTCGAGATACAAAATGTACTCGCTGGGTTGGATGTATCTTCCCATTTTGCTTTGATTATAGCTTCGATTTTCATTCTTGCGGGGTTTGGGTATAAAATTTCTGCTGTACCTTTCCATTTTTGGACACCGGATGTGTACGAAGGTGCTCCAACACCGGTAACAGCATATCTCTCTGTAGCTCCAAAGGCAGCTGGCTTTGCCTTGTTAATTCGTTTTTTTCATGTGCTATTCACTGATGCTGGGTTACTTCTCGAATCTGAGAATGTAATTTCCACTATACCCTGGCCACAGGTTTTGGCTGGTATATCGGTAGCGACCATGACCCTTGGCAATCTGGTGGCGATTCAGCAGTCAAGCGTAAAGAGAATGCTTGCATACTCCAGCATCGCCCATGCGGGCTACATGCTCATGGCGATGCCTATTCTTTCTGGGAACGGAGTTTTTGCAATAATGATTTATTTAGTAATGTATCTCTTTATGAACCTTGGTGCCTTTTTTGTTGTAATTGTTGTAAAGAATAAGACTGGGGGAGAGAGCTTTGAAGATTTCCGTGGTTTAGGATGGGAGATGCCTCTTGTGGGTATTGTAATGGCGTTATTTATGTTTTCTCTAACTGGGATTCCTCCTACTGCAGGATTCATTGGGAAATTTTATATCTTTGCTGCGGTGATTAAAGCTGGACCGGCTTTTTACTGGCTCGTATTTGCTGGTGCAGTGAATAGTGTGATCTCTTTGTATTACTATATGCATGTGGTGAAAGTGATGTTTTTTGAAGGAGAATCAAAAAAGAAACTCTTGTTCCCTTCTGTCCTTGAATCCACTCTGATAATCACTTTAGCTGTTCCCACTCTGCTTTTAGGAATTTATTGGACACCAATTGCAGAATGGATAACAAATTCTTTGAGATTTTATTACCAGAGTATTTAATTATAAAAAGAAAAATACGAGTTTTGTCATTAACTATTTATCACTGTTCAATATTTTTTTTATACTTTGCCTGAAGGTATTGAAGATAGATCAAATTTGGGTTGAAAATTGTAGGTCTGATTCTTAGGAACAAGTAAATTTAACTCTTATCATGATTGAAAATTACTTACCTATTCTCATTGTTTTTATCCTTGTTTCCGGGTTCGTTTTCGTAAGTCTCATTGTAACGCATTTAGTGGGTCCCAAAATATACAACCCAATTAAGATGATGCCCTATGAGTCTGGAGTGGATCAGGTTGGTGAAACAAGAATCCGATTTTCAATCCGGTTTTTTCTAATTGCTCTCCTTTTCATCATTTTTGACATTGAAATTATTTTTTTATACCCTTGGGCTGTTGTGTTCAAAGATTTTCTTTCTATGGGACCCTTCATTTTTTTTGAAATGGTTATTTTTCTTGTTATCCTTATTTTTGGTTTTGTATATGCTTGGCGGAATGGGGTTCTAGAATGGGAATAGTTGGAAAAAAAATTGGAGAATCCAAAGATTGGCAAAAAGCAGGGAAATGCTCCGAATATTTGTTTTTGAAACCATATAATTTTTAATAGCCATGATTCAAGATGATATCAAATCGAATGTTTTGACTACGACTTTGGAGAGTGCCATAAACTGGGGCAGAAAAAATTCGCTTTGGCCCATGCCCTTTGGTACTGCCTGTTGTGGGATTGAATTCATGGCTGTTTTAGCTGCCCGTACAGACTTAGCCCGTTTTGGT
>DPYO01000085.1:0-171 GCA_003535775.1 Fidelibacterota bacterium
CATTACGAACGAAACGAAGTGGAGTGCGACAATCCCATTAGCTGATAAAAACCAAATCACTTTGGATTCAGAGGTTAACCAGTGGGTTTTAAGAAAGTCTACATTAACTGTTCCAAATACCTTCACTTTACATCCAGCTTATCCGAACCCTTTCAACCCAATCACAAGCCT
>DPYO01000085.1:481-9991 GCA_003535775.1 Fidelibacterota bacterium
AACCCAATCACAAGCCTCAGATATGACCTTCCAGAACAGGCACAAGTTACACTCACAGTATACGACATGCTTGGCAGGGAAGTTACTCAACTGATAAACACTACTCAGGAAGCAGGATACAGGTCAGTGCAATGGGATGCTACAGACATGCATGGAAAACCTGTAAGTGCTGGAGTCTACCTCTATCAGATTCGTGCTGGTGAGTTTGCGCAGACCAAGAAGATGGTACTGTTGAAATAAAAGAAACCACCTACAAAAAACAGCACAACTCCGAATTATTTGTTGAATAACCCGCTGTTAATCTACATTCGTTCCGGGGTTTGGATTCCCAGAATCCTCAACCCATTTGCCAGGACTGTCTGCACAGCGGAGATGAGGGCAAGCCTGGATTGGGAGAGACTTTTGTCATCAGTAATAACACGACAAACAGCATAAAACTTGTGAAAATGGGCCGCCAGTGATTGTAAATAATTTGCTATTCCCTGGGGTTCCAAAGTTTCCAAGGCAGTGTCCATCACAATTGGAAAAAGGTCCAATTGCTTTAATAAGTCCACTTCTGAGTTGTGGACCAACAGAGTAGGATCGAAAGATGTGTTCAGGGTATATCCAAGGCTTTCTCCATGCTTTATGATGTTTGCAATTCGGGCATGGGCATATTGTAAATAATAAACAGGATTTTGATCCGATTGGTCTTTGGCTGTATCCATGTCAAAGTTAAGGTGGCTGTTCATCCCTCTCATGATAAAAAAATACCGCACCACATCTGGTCCTGTTTCATTAATCAGGTTCTCAAGTGTGATGAACTGTCCTTCTCTGGTGGACATTTTTACTGTTTTCCCAGCCTCCACCAATGTGACGAATTGATGAATGAGAACCTTGATTTTACTGGTGTCATAATGAAGTGCATCAAGGCAGGCAAGGACATCCGGATAGGTATCCACGTGGTCAGCTCCGAGTACATTCACAATAAGATCAAACCCTCGATTTACTTTGTCCTGATGGTAGGCCATATCCGGAAGCCGGTAGGTTGGTTCACCGGTGCTTTTGATGAGAACCCGGTCCTGTCTCTTGCCAAGGGAAGACGTTTTGAACCAGGTGGCTCCTTCTGATTCGTATATCAAATCCGTTTGCTTAAGCGACTGTAAGAGTTCATCAATGGCTTTGTTTTCGTAATACATTTTTTCATTTGTAAAGTGGTCATGCTTCACACCTATTTTCTCCAGAGAAGATTTTATATTATTAAAGATGTGTTCTTCCGCTTCCTTTTGAAAAATGAGATCATCGGCTTGAAGTTTATCTCCGTATTTTTGTCTAATTATCTGCACGATGTCTCTAATGTATTCCCCTTTGTATCCGCCCTCAGGCAAAGGGATATCCTTCCCCAGTTCCTGAAAATACCGAGCTTCCACTGATTGTCTCAAGAGCCTCATTTGCCTCCCGGCATTATTATAATAATATTCCCGGGTTACATTATATCCGTGCCATTCTAGGATACTTGCTACTGCATCGCCTAAAACCGCCTGTCGTCCATGTCCCACGGTGAGAGGCCCGGTTGGATTTGCACTTACAAACTCGACATTTGCTGTTTTCCCCTTTCCCTCTGTTTCTCTCCCAAAATGTAGCCCCTCCTTCAGGATCTGCTCCGGCAGGCCCTGGTAATAGCTTTTGCTGATTTGGAAGTTGATAAAACCCGGATCTGATACAGAAATTTCCTGAATGAGATCAGGGTCGAGTTTCAGGTGAGTTTTTAATCGGTTGGCGATCTCAATAGGTTGCTCCCCGATTTTTTTTGACAGGTTAAAAGCCAGATTTGTTGAGAGATCTCCAAAACGCGGGTTTTTTGTTGGTGCAATATGGATAGATTCCGCCTGAATGTTCAGGCGGTGCAAGAGGTCAAGTAAGGATTGAATCAGATATTTTTTTATCATCATCAACAATCTCGTATAAAGGAGCATCTGCCCATAATTTATCCAGATTGTAATAGTTTCTTTCGTTTGTTTTAAAAATATGGGCTATTACGTCTACATAATCCAGAAGAATCCACCGCTGGTTTTCATATCCTTCAAAGCGCCAGGGTTTATGAGGTGTTCCTCTTCTGATCGCATCTGCAATGGCTTTTACTTGGATTTCTGTGTTCGCTGAACAAATCAAAAAAAAGTCTGTTATACTGGTTAGTTCCCTTACATCAATGGAAATAACTTTTTCAGCCTTTTTGGATAATGCCAGTTTTCCGATAAGGCTGGTGAGTTGATCGGATTGATCTTGTGACAATATTAAAACTGGGTACTTAAAAAATCAGAAATAGGTTCAATTGAAGAATAGTCTTTTCCTACGATTAAGGTAATATCCGCATCAATTGTTTCATCAGGCTGGATCAATACCCGGGATTTATCTTCAATATCAAAGCCTAGGGAGGAGGTGACCAATTTCAGTGCTTCGTAATTTTCATTTCGCGATATAAGCAGAGTATGAGTGTAGCCGAAATGATCGGCGTCTTCTGATCGTACAACATCAAATTGGTTAGAACGAAGAAATTCAGAAATTTCTCCAGCTAATCCGTTCTTTCCACATCCATTGAGTACTTCGACCTCGATTTCCAGAACAGGGTTTTGTTCATATAAATCTTTAGCCAGTTCTGGCTGATCTGGAAAGGAAGGGAATGTCACCTCTAACGTGTTCATTGACACACCGGTTTGGGTGTATTTCTTTGAAAACGAATAGATAAACACAATCAATAGTAGGGAAAGAATTCCAACAATGGAATTCATCAGCGTATTTTTGATTTTGTGTTTTCCTGTTGTGTTTTTCCGGGTTTTTGATGTGGCAAATCGGGAGTGTTTCTGTCGCGATTTTTTTATCATAGAGCTACCTGTTGTATATCGGGTTGAGGGTTAGTGGTTGGTGCCTTCGGTATGTGGGACTTGTTTGGAAACTAATTTGGAAAAGGGAATTCTCAGTAAATTTATAATCAATACTGGCGCCATAATATAGGTTATTGTCCAATCCCGATTGCTGCTGTGTCATCCCGGATTGCAAAAGAGTAAAATTCAGATGTAAACGCAGATTATCTGTTAATAGATAATTCATTTGATTGGAATAACTGCCAACGCTAAATGACTGATTTCCAAAACTGACCATGTTCAGGGAGAATCCATGGTGGATATTGAAACGGTCTGGCGATAATAATGAATGGTAATTTTCTTTCGGGGAATGCATGGTAGCAGGAAGGTTAAGTTCTGAAATTTCCTTTTTAAATTGACCTGCTGCAAATGAGATGAGAAAGGTAAGAATAAGGATTTTATACGATTTTGTCTGCATTGTATATTTTGAAATTACAATTAATTTTTGAAACTTACTTCTTTGTATTTAGTCCTGAAATTTTGATTAAGTCTTTATTTGTTCCGGACACCTTTAATTTATTACTGTGTGAAAATTTTAGGTGTATCCATCACCCAATATCCACCCTGTTCATTATTACTGTCAACTGTTTTTCGGTGATGAAATTGATAAATTCTAGAGAAAAATTTCTTTTAGATGATCTATCCGTCAATAACTCCACCTCCCAAACACACTTCCCCATCATAAAATACAATTGATTGTCCTGGTGCAACAGCAAATTGAGGTTTTTCAAAATGTACAAAAACGGAATTTTGTTTTTCGGTATTCAGTATGCAGCTTTGATCATCCTGCCGGTATCGGATTTTTGCTGTAACAGTTCCCGGAAGATTTGATGAATCAGAATGGATCCAATGCAAGTCCACAGCTTTCAAAGTGGTGCTGTAAAGTGATGGGTGATCATGACCCTGGGCAATGATCAGTTGGTTCTTTTCATAATCTTTTTCCACTACATACCAAGGAGCTTCCTTATCACCGAATCCGCCCCCAACCCCAATTCCTTTTCGCTGTCCGATTGTATAGTACATTAATCCATCGTGAATCCCAACCTTGTTGCCATCAATAGTAAATATATAACCTGGTTCCGGAGGGATGTACTTTTTCAAAAACTGTTTAAAATTCCGTTCTCCGATGAAACAGATCCCCGTGCTGTCTTTTTTTTCATGGGTTATCAGGTTGGCTTTTCTAGCTAAGCGGCGGACTTCTTTTTTTTTCATGTTTCCAAGTGGGAAAATGCTCTTTGAAAGTTCCTTTTGTCCCAAAAGATATAGGAAGTAACTTTGGTCTTTGGCGCTGTCTGTTCCTTTCAGGAGATGATAAACATTTTTTCTTTTTTCTATTCTTGCATAATGCCCAGTCACGATGTGATCTGCTCCAAGTTCTAATGCGTAATCCAGAAATACTTTGAATTTAATTTCCTTATTACAAAGAATATCGGGGTTTGGTGTTTTTCCTGAACGGTAACTTTTCAGAAAATGAGTAAATACCAGTTCTTGGTACTGTTCTGAAAAATTTACACTGTGTAGTGGAAGGTTCAAAGTGTTACAAACCTGCAGGGCATCTTTATAGTCTATTGCTGCAGGGCAGGTTTCATCTTTATCCCAGTTTTTCATGAATAGGCATTCTATTTCAAACCCATTTTCTTTTAAGAGCAGAGCAGCAACAGAACTGTCCACACCTCCACTCATTCCTACGACTACTTTTTCTGCCATCAGCGTTTATTATGATGCTGTTTTAGGATTTCGCTGATTTTCTCAGTGAGCAAGCGGACATCTTCTTTGGAGTTGTCCCTTCCAAAGCTGATTCTTAACGTTCGGATATTGTGATCATTGCTCATATTCATAGCTCGCAATACATGAGACGTATTGACTGACCCGGAAGAACAGGCGGATCCACTTGAAACCCCAATTCCCTGCAGATCTAGTTTGATAATCAAAATATTACTAGTTACAGTAGGAAACGTTGCACTGATAACCCCTGGCAGAGAATGATCAGGATGGCCGTTATAAATTATTTCTGGGTAGGCATCCGTCATTTCCAACTTAAATTGATCAGCAAGTTGTTCCAAATGTGTCTTTCTTTTTGCTATATTTTTATTCGCCAGCTCAGAGGCCAGACCTAACCCGGCAATACAAGAGGTATTTTCAGTCCCAGCACGGAGATTCATTTCCTGTCCTCCCCCAATTATAAGGGATTTCGGGTTTGTACCTTTTTTCAAATAAAGCACACCAACACCCTTTGGCCCGTAAAACTTATGAGCAGAGAAAGATACCATAGTTATTTTCTGGTCTGAAATATTGATCGGGATTTTTCCTAGAATCTGAACTGCATCAGAATGAAATGGAACCCCATTTTTCTCAGCGATCTTACCAATGCGTTCAATGGGCTGAACTGTGCCGACTTCATTATTGGCAAACATGATGGAGATCAGTCCTGTATTTTCAGTAATTGCATTTTGAATGTCCTCAGGATTTACCCTGCAGGTATGATCAACAGGGATTATTGTAGATGTTACACCAAATTCTTTCAGCTGTTTTAGTACGTTCAGCACAGATGGATGTTCAATTGCTGAAGTGATGACATGTTTTTTTTGTTGGTGGAGAAGGTTCCAAAGGACAAGATTGTTTGCTTCTGTTCCGCCCCCGGTAAAAATTATTTCGGATGAGAGACATCCAATTGCTTCAGCCATTTGTTTTCTGGCAATTTCAATGGCCAGGCGTGATTTCTGTCCGAACTGATGTGCGCTGGAAGGATTTCCAAAGTGGTTTAACTCTGTTTCCTGCAATAATTTCAGGACAGCAGGATGGATTGGTGTAGAAGCACTATGGTCGAAATACAGCATATCTTCTTTTTTTTGCTTCCGAAATTATAGAGGCAGGTATTGAAAAACCTAAAGGTCGTTACGAATTGCGGCGTAACGGACAGTTTTCATCAAATTCTCATAAAATGGAGGCTTTCGTTTTTCGAGTTCCTTAATTGTAGCAGTATGATCATATGTATATCTGATAACGTCCCATTCAAAAGTATCTCCAACAGTAAGAAAGGCGACTGCTCCACGGGTATCTCCGTCGAAAGAGAGCCCTGTGGCTCCTTGACAGAGTATCGTCAAATCATCTTGTTTTTCAAATCGTGGTGTATGGATGTGTCCATGAACAAAAATGAAATTGTTGATGTTTGGTCTGGCAGCTTTCACATGCCTTTTCCAATTTAAAGCCTCCTCGAGTGTGGGAGGCATATCATCTCTTTGATACCATGCATGAGTAAATTCAATGATGGTGTTTTTAACCTGAACTCTATGAGCAACATGCATTTTTTTTAAAAAAGTATTACCGGTTGCTCCAATTTGTTTTGCTGACCATTCTATATTTGCAACAATATCTTTGCAAAGCGGATCATCTGGATCCATTCCTTCAAGGCAAGGATGTGTTACTGTCCAAAGCCGCTCAATAATATACCGGTCATGATTACCTCGAATAAAAACACAGTTTTTTATAGATTGTAGTGCTTTCAGAGTTTCTTTTGGTGCAGGACCTAAAGGAAAACAATCCCCGAGACAAATTACCTGATCTATATTTTTCCGCTCACGGATAATTGACAAAGCTTTTTGTAATGAGACAATGTTAGAATGAATATCCGTGATGATGGCAAATGTCATTCTGGTCATGGGATTTAAATATAATGTAAATATTCTCCAGATAGCAAGATACAAATGATAATACTTTTCTTGGTGAATATCAAATAACACGTTTAAAATGCAATATTCATTATGACTGAAACTATATTGATTGTAGGGTCGATTGCTCTGGACACAATTGAAAACAACAGAGGGAAAAGAGAAGATCTCATAGGAGGGTCTACTACCTATGTAACAGTTGCTGCTGGTCGGTCGGTTCCCGTGAATGTTGTGGGTGTGATTGGAAATGATTTTCCTGATGAAGGATTGAAGATATATCAACGCTATGCCAACAGTCTTGTAGATTTAGAATGCAAAGAGGGCAATACATTTCGGTGGGGAGGCCGATATGGGGAAAACATGGATAACCGGGAGACACTTTTTACGGACTTAGGAGTGTTCTCAGATTTCTCACCCAGGTTGTCTACAGTGAATAAAAATGTTTCAAATGTATTTCTTGCCAACATTCATCCTTCTCTCCAATTATCTGTAATAAACCAAATGGCAGGTAAGCCTCTCGTTGTTACTGATACAATGAATTTATGGATTGAAACAACCAAAAACGAACTTCTTGAAGTCCTGAAAAAATCAGATATTCTCCTTATAAATGAAAGTGAAGCAGAATTAATAACCGGCACGAATAATATTGATCGTTCTGCTGTACAATTGCAGGGTTTAGGTCCCAGTACAGTTGTGATCAAAAAGGGAAGTTCAGGTGCGGTTCTTTTTCATGGTGAGGAAAAAGTTTCAATTGGTGCATATCCCGTGAAAGACGTTATTGATACAACCGGGGCAGGAGATACATTCGGAGGCGGATTCGTTTCAGCGCTAGCATCAGGCGGCACCTTTCGGGATGCTCTCATCAAAGGTTCGGCTTTGGCATCCATTTGTGTGGAAGGTTTTGGTGTAGAATCCCTGCTGGAGGTAAACTTAGAAGAAATTAAAAAGCGTGAAAAATTTCTTCATTCTGTTCTTTGTCCTTGATAAAGACAGGGCAAAAAACTAATTTTTCATCTTGGTTAATTACATTTTATCATAGGAAAAAAGGAATAAGCACAATGAGAAAATTGATATTTCTTACAATTACTGCAATAACATTCTTCATTCTAGGATGTACCAGTGAAGAACTCACATCCGCAAGATTGTATATCCAGCAGAAAAACTTGGTGAAAGCAGAAGAATTCCTCATCAAGGCATTAAAAGTTGAACCGGAGAATCCGGAAATTCCTTATCTGCTTGGACGGCATATTTATTCCCAACGGGAAGACTGGGATAAAATGAATGAAATGTTTGACCGAGCTTTAAGCATTGATCCGGAGAAGGTCATCTTGCTGGGCGGAACTGTACGGGAATATGTTGAACAAAATCGATACGAACACTGGAGCAAAAAATTTAATAAGGGGGTCGCCAGTCTTAAAAAATATTATGAGCAAGGACACAAGGATGGACAGATAACGCTGAAGGAATCTATCGATCTATTTGAAACTTCTATACAAATATATCCAGGTGAAATCCAGAATTACCCCATTCTGTCAAGGTGTTATTTTGAAATGGGAGATTCAGTAAGATCCATTGCCACTGTAAAAAAAGGAGCTGAAATAAGCCCTGATAATTTCAATATTAATCTGACTGCAGGCCAAATTTTAAATAACATGAATGATAAACAGGGCGCCCTTCCTTTTTTAAAACATGCAGTTGAACTAGAACCTCACAATAGTGACGCAATACAGCTCCTTGCACAGATATACTATGATCTAGGAAAACAACAGGATGCTATTGAAACGTACAAAATTGCAATTGCTGAAGAAGAGGATAAAAAGGTAAAAGCAGATTTGCACTTTAATTTAGGTGTGATTTATAATCAAATGAGCGAATTTGATGCAGCAGAAGAGGCTTTTGATGAAGCCTACTATTTAAACGATCAGGATTTTGAAGCAGTATTGGGAATGGCGCACGCATTTGAAGGTCTGGGAGATAAATATAAAAATGGAACAGACGGTTTTGAAAAGGATTTGACCCAGGCAGCAAGATGGTATAGAAAGGCAGGAAGAAAAATTAAGGATGCCATGACAATTGATTATGAGAATGAAGAAAAATATACCAAACAGCTGGAGTTAATCCAGTATAAGAAAAATATTGTAGAAGGGGAACAGGAATAAAAAAAAGGTTGCGATCCTTGATAAAATATTATTGGAATTTTTCGTGGAGGCGGGGAGAGTCGAACTCCCGTCCGAAATAAAACCCTAAGAAACATCTACATGTTTAGTTTACTGAATTAATCTCATTCCCATAGCTGTCAGAAACCCCAGGCTATGGGAACCAGTCCAGTTGAATCTCATCCGGACAGTTTGGACACCTGACCGAACCAGCCCATGTAAATGACGCCCTTGAATAAAACCATAGGCGTATTCTATTCAGGACGACTTACGTCAATTAAGCGTAAGCTACATTGCCATAATTGGCACTTATTAAGTGTCCAGGTGATTTACGAGATGCCTGGGCCTCGACATGCAGTTTAACAGCGTTTTTATCCCGTCGAAACCGGTCGCCCCCATTGTCAAAAAACATATAAAATAGACAATCTTTTTAAAGATAGAAAGGCTCCGAACGCCAACCCGGAGCCTCTATATCTTCCATAGCAATTAAATGCTATTTTTTCACTTGCCAATCTTCTAGCTTTGAATTTTTTTATTAAGTAAAATTCTTGTTCTAGAAGCAGGCTAAAGATACGTTTCAAATAATTTGTAGTGCAATATTAAAAACGTAGAAATCGTATTATTTTTTACTTTTGTATATTTTTCAAATAAATTACCTGTGAATTTTGTTTGGGGTTCTTTTATTGGAAAACTAATTTCTTTCCTGTCTAACCACCAAAATTGCGCCCGTAGCTCAATTGGTAGAGCAGTGGCCTCTTAAGCCATTGGTTGAAGGTTCGAGTCCTT
>DPYO01000177.1 GCA_003535775.1 Fidelibacterota bacterium
ACCATATAAAGTATCACCAATGTCATCACACCAATAAGGGTACCCGCAATGAATGAAGCAATTTTTTGTACGAAATTGTTGAAAAGACTCAGATATTTCTGGATTAGATCAAGGAATGTCATTTTTAATTGAAGTATAACTCACTTTTATATTTTGTTTCAATACCTTTAGTGCTTTATTGACGATATCTTGAGTTTCCAACCCATATTTATTTAATAGATAGGGGGTTGAACCACCTTCAGCAAAAGAATCTTTGATTCCAACACGATTCACGGCAATACTTATATTTTTTTCATTTAATGCCTTGCTGACTGCATCCCCCAGGCCTCCAATAATGGAATGATTTTCTGCAGTTATTGTGGCACCACAATGACTGACAAGTTCACATATTTTTTGATCATCAATGGGTTTGATAGTATGAACATTCACAACTGTAGTTTCTATACCGCTTTCAGAAAGGATTTGTGCCGCCGATTCAGCCTTTCTCAACATTATTCCACATGCAAAAATAACCAAATCATCTCCTTTTCTGGTTATTTCAACCTTACCAATATCCAGTTTTTTTATTTTTGTATCACTGGATAGCTCAGTTTCTGCTCGGTTCAAACGCAAATATACCGGGCCATCGTAATCCATTGCAGCATTGACTGCAGAATCTATTTGTTCAGGACCACATGGTTCAATGACGCACATATTTGGTAACGCACGCATCAGGGCTATGTCGTCAATAGCCTGGTGAGAGACCCCCAATAAGGTAGTCAAGCCAGGCAGAAAGCCAATTAATTTCACATTTGATTTTGGATAGGCCACCTGCATTGCAACTTGATCATAAGCTCGTCTGGTTAAAAAAACGCAGAACGAATGAACGAAAGGCACATCCCCCATCCGGGCCATACCTGATGCAACCCCAACCATATTCGCCTCAGCAATACCCATCATAAAAAAACGATCAGGGTATCGGTCTCTAAAAAGATCTGTTTCAGTAGGGGGTGCTAAATCAGCACATAGAGCAACTATTTTTTCATTTCTTTCTGCAAGCCTGCAGAGAGCTTCACCATAATATCTGGGTACTAATTTAACATTGCTCTTTTCTGTAAAATCTCCTAGGTGTAAGTTTATTTTTCTCATTCTAAAGCCTCTAACGCCCTTTTAGCCGCATCCGCAGGAAAAATCAAATTGTGACTCAGTTGTCCTTCAAGAAATGGAACACCCTTTCCAACCAAGGTTTTTGCTAAAATGACAGATGGTTGATTTTCACAATTCTTTGCCTCTTTAAAAGAACTCAACAAATGATTTATATCGTTACCTTCTGCAGTTAAAACGTTCCAACCAAAGGCCTCAAATTTTTCCCCAAGTGGTTCCATCATCATCACTTTTTCCACATCACCATCAACCTGCATTCCATTACAATCAACAACTAAGCACAAATTTGACAACTTCCATGTTGCTGCAGACATGATCGCCTCCCATGTCTGTCCCTCTTGCAATTCTCCATCTCCGAGTATCACATAAAACCTGGAACTGATCTTTTTTCTGCGAGCTGAAATCCCCATTCCAATGGCAACCGACATGCCCTGTCCCAGAGAACCACATGTGGCCTCAACCATTGTACCAAGCCTTTCTGACACGTTGATTTCGAGATCAGAACCATCTACACAGTAAGATTCAAGACTATCTAACGGTATGAGACCCTTTTCCGCAAGGACAGCATAGAAAACTGCAGAGTTGTGTGCGGTCGATAATATCAATCTATCACGATAAGGCCAATCGGGATCTTCAATCTTTAATCTGAGCTCATCAAAAAAAAGTACAGTGAATAAATCAGCTGCTCCAAGCCCCTGCTGTACATAACCCCTTCCATGGCGGGCTACCATTTGTACAACATGCTTTCTTATTGCCAACGCTTTTTTTCCCAATAAATGAATTTTCTCTGAATCCATATGCCTAAAAAGTATCAATTAACATTCCTAATGAAAAAAATATCCAATTCATAATTAAGCAAACTTTTCTCTTCTAATTTTATGTATCGAAGGAATCAATACTCCTGATAAAATAATAAATATTGCGATGATATCTTTTTGACTTATGGGTTCATTTAAAAAATAGTTTGAGAAAAGAGCACCGATAGGAGCAACAAATACAGCGTAGAGAGAAACCCATGCAACAGGGATTTTTGAGAGGGCAAAATTGTAAAGAGGAAAGTTAATTACCGTTGCAAAAATTACTAGATATAGGAAAATCGGGAAAGTAATCAAATCTCCCATCAAATCAAATATAGATTCTTCAAAGTCAACGTACAAAAAATATCCAAACCCCATTAAGGATGATACGATAGCTGCCCCAGCAATTTGCCCTAAAGCCATATCAAGCGGTTTTAGATATTTTCTGTTAAGACCTCTTCCTAGAATATGACCACATAGGCTACAGAATACCCCTGCAGCCGCAATCATATTCCCTAATAGGCTCGAAACTCCAGTTGATGTCCTCATTGTAACGAGCCAGAAAGTACCTAATACTGCAACGCAGGCTCCCAAATACAAACTGGGGACTATAGGTTCTGAAAGAAATAAACGACCTAAAAGTGGACTAAGAAGTGGGATCAAGCCCCATAGAATCGTAATAGTCAAAATATCTGTCTTGGTAGCTGCAATCATATTTAGAGTAAAAGCCAATCCTGGAGCAAGGGCGCCAAAACCAATCCCAGCAACAAAGCTTGAATAATTGATTTTCCATTGAATCAACAGAACAAATATAAAAAGAATGATTGTTCCTAAAATCATTTGCGCAGGGACAACGAGAAGGGGGGGGGCAAATGTTGAAGCAGGTTTCATGGCCACCAATCCACCAGTCCATAAAATAATTGAAAGAATCTGAGCAACATGGCCAACAAGAGGATTCTTATCTAATAAATAACGGGAAGAAATTAAAGGAAACATGATTCATTAATTCATGAAATATAAACTTTCTCCTGGGAAAGTAAAATTATTAAATTAAATGTCTAACTGTTAATTATCCCACCATCAACATTTAATATCTGACCAGTCATATAACTTGATGCCTTAGATAAAAGAAAAATAATCACCGAAGCTACTTCTTCGGGTCTACCAAATCTTT
Organism: Fidelibacterota bacterium; assembly: GCA_003535775.1. GTDB lineage: Bacteria > Fidelibacterota > Marinisomatia > Marinisomatales > UBA8229 > UBA8229. The sequence goes on from DPYO01000177.1 coordinate 3,115, forward strand.
TCTGAGGTATCTGACTGATTAATTCTTTGCCACGGGTTTTAATGATTTTTTGAGGCATTCTTGTATCAATGACTCCTGGTGCCAAACCGTTAACCAAAATCTCGGGTGCCAATTTTCTCGAAAAACCCCTGACAAGTCCGACAATACCACCTTTTGCAGCAGTATAAGGTATGTGATCGAATGCACCCCTTCTGAATGCGAGTGAGGATATCAATACAATTCTTCCTACATCTTTTTTACTAAACTTTGGTAAAAGTGTATCTATCAAATCATAAGCATTTGTTAAATTGTGTTGAATGGCTTGATCCCAAACTTCGTGATTTGCAGCCCCACCATCATCAGGTTCTAATACTCCCGCTAAATGAACAATTGCATAAATAGGTCGATCGATGTGTAATTTAATTTTTTTACATTCATCCACATTTTCCAGGTTAGAATGGATCCATTCAAAACCAGCATCACGATATTTTCTTTTAAGTTGATCTAAACTTTTTTTATCAGAGTCAATCAGGATCAGTCTAGTTTTTTCCCGG
>DPYO01000101.1 GCA_003535775.1 Fidelibacterota bacterium
ACCCGTAACACCCAGCAATGTAATGATTGCCCAATTCATTCCTTGCGCTGCCGGTGCACTGGGATCGCCAAAACAAGTGGCGCATGCCTGTGCCATTTCCGGAACAAATAATAGGATGAATAAAAGGATGATTATGTGAGTATTTTTATTCATGAATCAGATCTGTTTGAATTTTTTAACCATTGAAAAGCTATATGCGATGAGCCCGAAAGCCACCATGAAAGAAATTCCAGCTAACAGGTTCGAAACCATACCGGGATTGGAAGGATGTGTGATCTCAAACACGCCATAGTATCCCGTGATTAGGATAGAAACAGCAATGAAAAAGAAATGAAATTGTTTAAGGGAGATCATGAAAGACTTGCGTGGTCAATGACAGTGATCATAGGAATGAACATGCAAAACAAGAAAAAGATAAATGTCAGGGTCAAAATCCAGATAATGGTTTGCTTTTCGTTAATGAGATGCATGAAATATCCTGCTACCAAACTGGCTTTCACTGTTGCGATGGTTAGAGCCAAAAAGATTGCTTCGGTTGTAGAAATATCCATGTAGGATGCTGCCACTGTTAAGAGTGTTAAGAACGCTAATGCACCAAATACGGTTAAATAAACCTTTATGTGCTCTTCAATATGTCCGTTGTCGTGATCGCTCATTGTCGTCCCCTAAAGTAAGTAAAGGATCGGGAACAGGAATATCCAAACCAGATCCACGAAGTGCCAGTAAAGCCCCACCACTTCAATTCTATTTGTAAAATGATCCGGTTCACTCTCCCACATTTTATATCCCGCAGGAAGCCAGAAATAGCCCATAACGATCATACCGCCGATGATGTGGAGCCCATGCAATCCAGTCAGGGTGAAATAGATACCCATGAAAGTGCTGGATGATGGATAGATCCCATGGTGAAATTTCCCCGTGTATTCAAAATATTTGATCACCAGAAATATTGATGCACACAAAAGAGTAAGCCCCATGTACATTTTATATTTTTCAAAATCTTTCATTTTCAGGGAAACCCAAGACATGATCATCGTCACACTAGATGAGATCAGCACCAGGGTATTTACCGTTGCCATGGGGATGCTCAACTTGGTTCCCCAATAAGAAAAATCGCCTGCGGGTGCAGCCATTCTCAAAAATACATAAGCAGAGAATAGCCCGCCAAAAAGCATGACTTCGGAAGCCAGGAAAACCCAGATCCCCAGTTTAGAATTATTTAAACCTGTATCAGGTCTTTCTTCAATTGTGTATGGTATTTGCACCGTCAGAGTCCTTTATTTTTCTGTTTGCGGTGAGAAATCTTTATCTGCACCGGGAACACTATATTCATAAGGTCCGCGGTACACTTCAACATCGCCTTCAAAGTTCGCATGGGGAACCGGAGGAGAAGGCGCAGACCATTCAACAGTCGTTGCACCCCAGGGATTCCGATCCACTTTTTCACCATTGAACATGGAAACAAATACATTAATAATGAATGGAATCTGTGCTGCTGCAAGACAAAATGCAGAAATAGACATGAATTCATTCCATTGTAATACATCCTGTGCGTGAGCATAAAGTTGTCCGCCATCGTACAAACGACGAGAAACACCTGCAAAGCCCTGGATAAACATGGGCATGAAAATACCATTCATAAATATGAGGGAAGGCCAAAAATGGAGTTTACCCAGTGCCTCGCTCATTTTTCGTCCCGTCACTTTTGGGAACCAATAATAGATTCCGGCAAATAGGCCGAAGATCGTTCCAGGTGCTACGACATAATGGAAGTGACCAATCACATAATACGTATCATGGAGATGAATATCCGAAGCACCCACACCCAGTGGTAGTCCCGTTAATCCTCCGATCCCAAACATGGGCAAGAATGCCAATGCAAAAAGCATGGGTGTTGTAAAGCGGATGGATGCACCCCACAGTGAAATAAAGAAGGCTGTCAAAATAGCAACTGACGGAATAGAAATGATCATAGTGGTGGTTTGGAAAAAAGCACTCATGGCCTGTCCCATTCCTGTGAGAAACATGTGGTGTGCCCAAACGATGAAAGACATAAACCCCAGGAAAACGAGAGAATATACGAGTGTTTTGTAGCCCCAGAGCGGTTTCCGTGTATTATTGGCGATTACTTCTCCCACGATTCCCATAGCAGGGAGGATCAATACATATACTTCCGGGTGAGCCAAAAACCAGAATAAATGCTGCCAGAGCAGGGGCGAACCGGAACCATAAACATCCACGGTCGCACCGCTATAAACCAATCCACTGGGAAGGAAGAAACTGGTACTTGCCACTCGATCCATCAATTGCAGAACTGCAGCCGCTTCAAGGGGTGGAAAAGCCAGGACCAATAAAAAAGCTGTAATAAACTGCGCCCAAACAAAAAAGGGTAGTCTGAACCAAGTCATGCCCGGTGCCCGGAGTTGAACAATGGTTACAATAAAATTCATAGAACCCAGCAGGGAAGATGTGATCAAAAAGACCATCCCAATGAGCCACATGGTTTGCCCGGTTTCAAAGATCGATAGTGGCGGATAAGATGTCCAGCCGGATCTTGCAGCACCATCAGGCATGAAGAAACTGGTCAGCATGATCACGCCACCAACAAAATAAGCCCAGTAACTCGCTGCATTCAGTTTTGGGAAAGCCATATCCGGTGCGCCAATCTGCAGGGGAACAATATAGTTCCCGAAAGCACCCACTGCCAAAGGTACGATACCCAGGAAGATCATGATCGTCCCATGCATGGCGCCCAGCATATTATAGGTCCCCGGCATTAAAATACCAGTTTCACCGAGAAGACCACCCACAATAGGAACAGGTGTTTCCGGGTAGGCCAATTGCCATCTCATGACCATCATCAGGCAAAATCCAAAAAACAGGAATAACAGTGAAGTGATCCCATATTGGAGGCCGATGATCTTATGGTCTACAGAAAATATATATTTCTGTAAAAAATTCTCTTCGTGGTGAGAATCGTTACTCACGTGTTTTCTCCAGAGTTGATTAAAATGGGTTTAGAATCGTTCAGTCTATGACTAGACCGTAATTATTTTCAAAAGTTTCCGTATCAAGCATCCGAATCGCATCCCAGGTCATCTTGGTGCAAACACGGGCGCAAACCTGGCAACCGGTACATTCATTGAAGCGAACCTGGACAGGTGGGATCGGAATTTCATACTTATCCTTTGCCACAGGTTCGATACAATCCACGGGGCAAAATGGAACACACGCCAGGCAGCCGGTGCAGTTATCTTCATCCACAACTGCCATGAGCTTCGGACGTTTTGTTTTTTCTCGAGGAATATCCGGTAGATTTGGAATTCCTTTAAAATGATTATATGTGTTTGCCATGTTTTTCTAAAAAT
>DPYO01000240.1:0-153 GCA_003535775.1 Fidelibacterota bacterium
GACTATTTTAAAACTCAAAATCACAAGTTTATTCATTATTTTGGTTGTCCCTTTGCCTTTTTCGGAGGCATAGGCTTTATGTCCTGCAGATACAATCCTGATACTGGAAGACACAACTATAATATAAGGAGATGGGGATTCTCCCTGCCGCTG
>DPYO01000240.1:519-12458 GCA_003535775.1 Fidelibacterota bacterium
GGAATAGGATATTCCTTTGTTTCTTGATTATAATAAATACTGATAATCCACCATCTTTTTTCATCGTAAAGTAATTGAATACTATTTATACCTCGAGCAAATGGTTCTTCGTCACTTTTAGACCGTTTGCTATCATATGTTGAAAACACGTGAGCGATGTACCTGTATTTTTCAATCTTTCGGCTAATTTCACGCTCGAAAAATCCTTTGTCTAGCAGAAATGGTTCTGCCCATTTAATGAAATCTACCGGTATCATGGGACGTGTTTCTATTTTACCATCTTTAGCTTTATCCGCAGACATTAATTTACCAGTGTGGTGAAAAAGATATTTAAACCGTTCCCAATCACGGGATTGTCCTCTCTTATCTGAAATAACATCATAGAGTGCATCAATAATAGAATCAATCGACACCACATCTTTTTCAAATTTATTCGGAGTTGTATTTATTATAGTAGAAAATAAAATCGCTAGGGAACGGAATTAAAATGGATAACAAAGAGCACCATAAGTGAGAATCTCAGAATATTCAACTGTCATCTTACTAAAAAATTGGAGCTCCTTCCACTTGAAATTGTGGGATAATCTGCAAAGGGATTTTTTTCGATATATTATTTCCCCTTTTATTCTTTATGAGCCACTGAAGGGACTCGAACCCCTGACCCGTTCATTACGAATGAACTGCTCTACCAGCTGAGCTACAGTGGCAATCACAAAATAATAACAATAAAATTATGGAGATTTTTTTTGATAAACTTCATTATTTTTCATTTTGAAAAAATAATTTTCTGTTCTTTGTTTTCACGATGAGAAAAAATAAATTGGTTCGACATGTCTGAGACTCAATCCATGTTTTATCAGCATCTCCCACCTCTTGCGGAAAGGATTCGTCCCGGGAATATCAATCAATTCGTTGGGCAGGAACATCTGATTGGAACAGAAAAAATCCTTTCTATGGTAATGGAAAATGAACATCCTTTTTCCATGATATTTTGGGGTCCACCCGGTTCCGGGAAAACTACCTTAGCCCGAATAATCGCTAAAACCGCGGGAGCAGACATACATAAACTTTCCGCCGTTTCCAGCGGAGTTAAGGATTTGCGAAAGGTAATCCGTCAAGGGGAAAAGAATAAGGATTTGGGGAAATTAACCCTTCTTTTCATTGACGAAATTCATCGTTTCAGCAAATCACAGCAGGATTCATTGTTAAATGCGGTGGAAGATGGAACCGTTATTCTTATTGGTGCTACAACTGAAAACCCATCATTTGAAATTATAAGTCCTCTTTTATCCCGCTGTAAGGTTCTGGCACTCAATCCGCTTTCAAGCACTTCCCTTGATACAATTTTGGATTATGCTTTTAGTACAGATATAATCTTACAGAAAAACCAAATTGATTTATCTCAAAAAATACGGAAACAATTGATTCAGTCAGCAGGAGGGGATGCCCGAAAAATGCTGAATACCCTGGAGGTTTCCATGCATCTCATTTCTGGGAAAGGAACCATAACAGAAAAAATTCTTTTCGAGGCACTCCAGAGACGATCTCAGCTTTATGACAAAACCGGGGATTATCATTATGACACTATAAGTGCCTTTATCAAATCGGTTCGCGGAAGTGATCCAGATGCGGCAATCTATTGGTTGGCAATTATGATCGAAGGGGGAGAAAAACCGGAATTTATTGCAAGAAGACTTGTGATCTTAGCATCCGAGGATATCAGCAATGCTGATCCACAGGGCCTGACTTTAGCGGTTTCTGGTTTCCAGGCTGTTCACATGATCGGTATGCCAGAGGCTGCTATTATCTTGGCGCAAGTCACAACATATCTCTCCGGAGCACCCAAATCCAATGCGTCCTACAGGGCAATACAAACTGCTTTGGAACAAATAAAAGAAGAAGGAACTCCTGGTGTTCCCCTGCATTTACGTAATGCCCCAACAGGACTTATGAAAGCACTGGATTATGGAAAAGACTATGAATATCCACACACTCATCCGGAACATTTTGTGGATGTGAATTATTTTCCAGATGGGGCTGAAAAATCATTTTACCATCCTACGGAACAGGGATATGAAAAATTTATTTCAGAACGATTAAAACACTTTTGGCCTGATCGGTATAAAGACTGATGAATTTGTTTAGATATATCTGCATATTTTTACCTCTTTGTATTCTTGCAGATGACCGTCTCCGGCTGAACCATGCCGATATGCTGGAAAACATCACTGTAAAGGGTCAAGCAATCCAGATTCTTACTGGGAACGTTAAATTCACCAAGAGGAATATGGTTATTACCTGTGACCGTGCCAAATACAGGGAAAAAACCGGACAGGGCTCTATGACTGGAAAAACGAAGGTTATAAAAGAGGAATTGACCCTCACTTGCGATTCACTTCACTTTGATTCGCCCAATGATATTCTAAAAACATATGGAATTACTCATATTTGGGATAAAGACTATGATCTTATTTCTGATTCCCTTATCTATTTTACAGAATTGAATAGGGGAGAGGCCCTGGGGAATGCAAGGTTAAAACAGAAAGACCAAATCATAACAGCGGATCTGCTGCACTATGAAAAAGCCCCTGAAAGCGATGCTGTTTCCTACGAGGCGATTGGCCACGTTATAATTCAAGAGGAGGAGAGGACAGCGACATGTGGCAAAGCAATCTATTCGCAGGAAAAAGAAACTACTCATCTATATTTGGACCCCCAAGTGGAAACTGATACGCGCACATTATCCGGAAGTAAAATTGAACTGCAATACAGTGATGAAGAATTGGAATACATGTACATCCCTTCAAAAGCTCATGTTGTTTCAGTCAGGTCGGGGTGGCAAACCTCAGATACAACAAATAAATCAACATCACGGAACCCCATTCATTTCGAGGATGATATGACTGGAAAAGTACTGAAAGGATTTTTTGTAGATGGTGGGTTGGATTCAATTCGGGTTGAAGGGATGGCGACCACACTGTATCATATTTTTGAAGATTCTGTATACCAGGGGAAAAATCAGGCTTCCGGAGACACAATGACAATACTCTTACAGGAAAAGGATCTCCATCAAATACTTATTGCAGGCGGAGGGCGGGGTACATTTACTCCCGATCCAACAAATAAAAAGATGGATGCTCCCATAGTGTATAAATCCGACAACATTGAGTACAACATTCCGGATGAGACAACCAATTTGCATACCAATGCTGAAATACAACATGCCGATATGAACCTGTCTGCAGGTTTTCTGAATATAAACTGGCAGACCAACCTTTTGAAGGCATTTCCCATAAGTCCTGTTGATACAACTTTAAAAGGAACCCGCCCGACAATGAAAGAAGCAGGAAAAGAACCCATGTCCGGTGATGAAATGGTATACAATTTAAACACCCGGCGTGGAAAAATCATCAAAGGTAAAACCAAAACGAAGGATGGCTATTATCATGGGGATGAAATTAGAAACCAGGCTGATGACACATTTTATGTAAAAAACAGCATTTACAGCACATGCGATTTGGATATTCCCCACTTTCATTTTGGGGGACAGAAAATGAAGATGATTCACAATGATAAAGTAGTAAGCCGTCCATTGATTTTTTACATTGGAGGGATTCCCCTTTTTCCCCTTCCCTTCGCAATTTTTCCGCACCAAAGCGGCAATCGCAATTCAGGGTGGCTCATGCCCAGCTACGGTGAAACATCAAACCGGGGTCAATTCTTAGATGGACTAGGTTATTACTGGGCGTTCAGCGATTATTTAGATACAAAGGTCACAACAAGTTTTGCGGACCGGCAGGGATTTTTTATAAAAGTGTACAACAGGTATAAAAAACGGTATTGGTATACAGGTAATTTTCAATTTGAGACGAGACAGAATTTTAAATCATCTCTTCCTAAAGCAGACAGGGATATATCCCACCTGAATCAACTGGAACGAACAACGGACTACAACATTCGCTGGTCTCATAACCACATGTTAAGAAATGATCAATCCCTCCGTGTAGATGCAAGTTATTACAGCCGGGGAGATTTTAACCGAGAAACGGGAATTGACCTGAGCCAGCGGTTAGACCAGCAGGCAATTTCAAAAGCCACCTATTCAAAACGGTGGAAAAAGTCTAAGAATTCATTGAGTATGAATTTTCAGTTGAAACAGGACCTCATGGCAGAACGGAAAATAGATTCATCATTAGATAATCCGTTTTTTGTTGAACCAACCCATTCTGGATACCAACTGAACAAATACAGTGGAACTCTTCCATCCATCTCATTCCGGCATGGCCAGAGCCAATTATTCCCAACAAAATCGGTAAGGAAAAGGTGGTACCACAATATTTCCTGGAACTATTCTTCTAGTTTCACAAATAAGCTTCGAACCTATTTTGAAACCGTTCAGGATCCCAATCCTTCCGATCCTCCCAATTATATTTGGAATGAAGAAGATACCACAATTTATGATGGAATCCTGACCCATAATTTTTCCCTGAATGCGCCTCAGAAATTATTTAAATATATTACTGTCAGCCCCCGGCTTTCCCTTAAATCTGCCTGGGTGAACAAGTCCTTCGATTCCTATTTGGATTCTGAGACAAACAGAAAAGAATCCATTGAACGCACTGGACTTGCCATGCGAACCACGGGATCCCTGAGCCTCAGCCTCCGGACCCAGCTGTATGGTCTTTTCCCGATTAATATTGCAGAAATGAAAAGTATTCGTCATGTTATGACTCCTTCCGTGGGATACTCGTACACACCTGATTTTTCCAAACCATTGTTCGGCATGGACCTTGGCTATTTTCAAACGATAATTGATACTGCTGAGAATGAAATTCTTCATGACCGCTTCAGCGGAACCATGGCTGGCGGGACGCCCAAAACTGAACGGCAGTCCATGAATATTTCCGTAAATAATGTGTTTCAGGCAAAGGTGAAATCTTTAGAAGAAGAAAAGAAAATTGATCTATTCAGCTGGAGGGTGTCTACCAGTTATAACTTTGTTGCGGAGGAATTTCAGTTAGCAAATTTACAGTCATCAATTCGAACAAAAATTGGGGAGAAATTATCCCTGGATATTCGGATGACGCATGATTTTTATAAATATAATTTTGAGGAAAATAAACGAATCAATACGTTCAACAAAAATGAAAATGGTCTCATTATACCACGGTTGATTAATGCCCAGTTTTCCACGGGATTTGGTTTTTCAGGAAAGCGCCACAAATGGGATGGAGAAACAACCCCTGAGGCGGAAGAAGATTCTCATGCGACTGAAGAAACGGAGGATTTGGGGGATTTCAGTCCTTTCCCTGGTTCCCAAAGATCTACTGGTGGCGATAAACTCTGGAACACGAATGTTAGTTTGAGTTATTCTTATAACAAGGCCAATCCTGATAATCCTCTCAAAAGTTTTTGGATGAACACGAGCTCTTCTATACAGATCACAAAATACTGGCGAGTGAATTATAATGCACGGTTTGATCTTGAAAGCAGGGATATGGTGAATCATGGTTTTTCTATCTATAGGGATCTCCACTGTTGGGAGATGTCCATTAATTGGACTCCCAGCGGATTTGGGCAGGGAATCTATTTAAAAATTAATGTGAAATCTCCAACTCTAGAGGATTTAAAATTTGAACAAAGGGGAGGGATTTTTCAACGCAGGGCGAATTTTTAAACAGGCTGCTCTTATTTTAAGTTTTGTGATATAAAGCAAAATTTTCAGTTCCTTCTCTATCCCGAATGTGAGAAATTCTAAGAGTAAATAAGGCTAATAAATATGGTTTGTCCCAATTGTCATGCTGAATATCTTGAAGGGATTGAAGTCTGTGCAGACTGTAACGTCTCCTTGGTAGACACCGAGCCCTTTGAGCTGCCCCTTCAGGAAATTATCTGGGTTAAATTACGTTCCGTTCCGGGTCAGATCTATGCCGGGATGGTAGCGGAGGTGCTACAATCAAAAAATATTCCTAATTACATTAAATCTGACTGGGCGGGTTCCGCTTTTGGTATTACTGCAGTAAATCTTGCCGGAGGCAACGTCACTATCTACGTCCCTGAGAACCACAAAAAAGAGGCTGATGAAATTCTCAGTGAAATTCTAGGATAACTTTCGTGTCCCCAAAACAAATTCAGTCTATTAAAGGCACTCACGATATTCTGCCGGACCAATCCTGGAAATGGAGACAGCTGGAGACATCCCTTCATAATTTTATGTCCCTGTACGGATACAGGGAAATTCGTACCCCGGCATTTGAAGAGACAGAACTATTTTCCCGGAGTGTCGGAGAAGATACGGATATAGTCTCAAAAGAGATGTACAGCTGGACGGACCAGGGGGGAACACATCTCACCTTGAAGCCGGAATTAACTGCACCGGTTGTTCGGTCATTTATCCAGCACAATCTCCAAGGGACATCCCCTATAACAAAATTATATTATATGGATGCCCTGTTCAGGCGCGATCGCCCACAAAAGGGGCGCTGGCGGCAATTTCACCAGATTGGGGTGGAATCTTTTGGATCAGAATTTCCGGAACAGGACGGAGAAGTCATTATCGTGGCATACAATTTTTTCAGGGAATTGGGATTAACTGATCTTACATTGAAACTGAACAGCATCGGATATCCGGAATGCAGAACTGTTTATCGGAAAAGCCTCCAGGACTTTCTTCGCCCTTATCTTCCTGATCTGTCGGAAACAAGCCAAAAGCGATTTGAGAAAAACCCTCTCCGTATTCTTGATACAAAAGTTCCCCACGAAATAGCATTATTAAGAAATGCGCCGGTTATTAGTGACTATCTATCAGATGAAGATTTGAACCATTTTGAGGAGGTCAAAGCGGTATTAAACAAATGTGATATTCCATACGAACTGGATCCCCGGATGGTTCGGGGACTGGATTATTATACCCGTACCACATTTGAAATCACGTCTGATGCTCTCGGAGCACAGAATGCTATCTGTGGAGGAGGCCGCTATGATCATCTTGTAGAAACTTTGGGCGGAAAACCGATTCCTGCAGTTGGTTTTGCTGCCGGTGTAGAACGGATTATGCTTGTATTGGAGAATTCTGATTCAAATGCTAAACCGGAAAATACAGACATTTACATTGTCTGTTTAGGTGATGTATCCAGAGTGGTGGCTTTCACTTTAGCAGAGACACTGAGACAAAAAGGATTGGCAACTGAAACGGACATGCTCCGCCGAAGCCTGAAAGCCCAATTGCGTGATGCAAATCGTACCGGGGTGAAGATAGCAGTGATCATAGGCAAAAAGGAAATGGAGAATCAAAATGCTCAGGTTAAAGATTTTCGCACTGGTGACCAATCTGAAATCAGGCAGGATTCTCTTGTTGATTATATTGTTGGCTTGAATTTATAATATTTTTCCTTTACATTAATACGCACACGCGAAAATATGCATTATGAATAACTTTTTTGTTCACTTGATAATTATGTCTTGAAATGAGTAAAAAACCAATATTAGTTGTGGAATCACCTTCCAAGGCCAGAACTATCTCAAAATATCTTGATGGAGACTTTGAAGTTCTTGCATGTGTAGGACATGTTAAGGATCTCCCCAAAAATAAATTGAATATTGATGTTCACAATAACTTTAAGGCCACCCTGGAAGTTCTTTCCGATAGGAAGCAGTTTATACAGGAGCTCAAATCCAAAGCGAAAACTGCTTCCAAAGTAATTCTTGCCATGGATCCCGACAGGGAAGGTGAAGCAATTGCGGATCATATTGCCCAGGAAATTCCTAAGGCAACTATCGAACGGATTCAGTTTTTGGAAATAACTAAAACAGCTGTTAAGAATGCCTTGGATCAGCCCAGGCCTCTAAACACGAATTTGATTTCAGCCCAAATGACCCGCCGTATTATTGACCGATTGGTGGGTTACTCGATTTCACCGGTATTATGGGGAACCCTCCAGAAAAATATGAAATTTGTCAAAACAGCTTTGTCTGCCGGTCGTGTCCAATCTGCAGCGGTGAAGATTATGGTTGACAGGGAACGGGAAAGAGCACGATTTAAACAGGCGAATTATTTTGATCTGAAAGCCATCTTAAAAACCGCAAATTCAGAAAATTTTGAATCGAACCTTTTCAAACTGAATGATCAAAACCTTGCAACAGGAAAAGATTTCGAAAGGGAAACAGGCCAACTGAAAAATCAAGAGGTGCTTCTTCTCACAGAGTCACAAGCCAACGCTCTTTTGGAAGAACTTAAACCGGGACCATGGGTTGTTTCCGATATTGAGGAAAAACCAAGAACCTCTAAACCATATCCTCCATTTACAACCAGCACCCTTCAGCAGGAGGCAGGAAGGAAACTGAGGTACACTGCCAAAAACACCATGAGAATTGCTCAACGGCTGTATGAGGCAGGGTTTATTACGTATATGCGGACAGATTCCACACATTTATCGGGTGAAGCATTGAATGCCGCCAGATCAGATATTGATCGGTTGTATGGGAAAGAATATTTGCCTTCCAAACCAATTCAGTACGCAACCAAAGTGAAAAATGCTCAGGAAGCTCACGAAGCAATTCGTCCGGCAGGCCGAGTATTTACTTCAATGGACACAGTCTCCGGTGCGCTGGGGGACGATGCTTCCAAATTGTACGATTTGATCTGGAAACGAACCATGGCGAGTCAAATGGTGCCAGCAAAAATGAAACAGACTACGCTGTTCATTTCGAACCAGAATGCTCTATTTCGCTCCCGGGGGAAGGTCATCCTTTTTCCCGGATATATGCGTGCATATGTTGAGGGGAAAGATGATCCTAGGGCAAAACTGGCTGACAAGGAAACAATCCTTCCAGATGTAGATGTAAACGACGAAATTCACTGTGATGATCTTTCTGCTGTAGAACACAATACAAAACCTCCAGCGAGATACACAGAAGCTTCTCTTGTGAAAGCATTGGAAGCAAAAGGTATAGGGAGACCTTCAACGTATGCATCCATTATTGACACCATCATATTTCGGGAATACGTGAAAAATGTAAAGGGGGCCCTGATTCCCACTTTCCTTTCAGTAGCTGTTACTCAACTACTTGAAAACCACTTTGAGTCATTGGTAAATACAGAGTTTACATCCAGGATGGAAGACAGTTTAGATGCTATCGCCAGGGGAGAACTAGACGCTTTCCCATTTATGAAATCCTTTTATTTCGGGAATGAGAAAACTATCGGACTTGAAAAGATGCTTGAGGAAGACATTGATATCAGAAAAGCATGTGCGATTGATAATTGGCCTGAAGATGAAAATGCAGTTCATGCCAGAATTGGTCTATATGGTCCTTATCTCCAAAAGGGTGAGAAAACGAAAACAATTCCATTCAGTGTAGCCCTGGGAGATTTGACTTTGGAAAAAGCGCAAGAACTTTTAGAGGAGGCTGATAAAGAAGACGCCCCGCTGGGAACTGATCCAGAGAACGGTGATCCAGTGTATTTAAAAGATGGCAAGTATGGGTTGTATGTCCAACTGGGTGATTCAAAAACCAGGAAATCCATTCCGAAAAGTATGTTATCAGATCCTATCGATCTGAATGTTGCTCTTCAATTGCTTTCTCTGCCTAAGACCCTGGGTAACCATCCGGAGACAGGGGATCCGGTCACTTCTGATTTTGGACGGTATGGACCCTATATCAAAAGTGGGACAACCAACGCAAAACTGTTTCCGCCGTTATCCCCGCTTACCGTGACGCTTGATGAAGCGCTTCCGCTCCTTGCCAAAAGGAAAAAAGGATCTGTGGAACTCAAGACAGTTGGGACTCATCCTGAAACTGGAGAAGCCCTTATACTCAAGGATGGAAGGTACGGACCGTATGTCACAGACGGAAAAGTCAATGCATCCATACCGAAGGAATCGGAGCCTGATACACTTTCACTGGAAGAAGCTACAGAACTGATCAATAAAAGGCGCACAGCACCGCCAAAAAAGAGAAGAAGAAAAAAATCAAAATGATTTATTCTGTGTGAATATATTATTGTTGAGTTAAAAGGCATTTTATGGATTTAAAATCAATTGAAAATATCGTTTCATTATGTAAACGACGCGGTTTCATTTTTCAGAGTTCCGAGATTTACGGAGGCTTGGGATCAACCTGGGATTACGGTCCTTATGGGGTAGAAATGAAACAGAGGATTAAAAACTTTTGGTGGCACGATGTTGTTACTTCTCGGGAAAATGTCGTGGGTATGGATGCTGCCATACTCATGCATCCAAAAACGTGGGAAGCAAGCGGTCATGTTTCAAATTTTCACGATCCTCTAGTTGACTGTAAAAATTGTAAAGCCCGTTACAGGGCAGATCATGTTGATCTCAATAAACCCTGTGAAAGGTGCGGGAAAAAAGACTGGACGGAACCCCGCCAGTTTAATCTCATGTTTAAAACAACTATCGGGCCAGTAGAGGATTCGGGGGAAATTACGTATCTACGGCCGGAGACTGCCCAGGGAATTTTTGTTAATTTCATGAATGTTCAGGGAACTTCCCGTCAAAAACTGCCGTTCGGAATTGCTCAATTAGGGAAGGCATTCCGGAATGAGATCACCACAGGGAATTTTTTGTTTCGTACCAGGGAATTTGAACAGATGGAATTAGAGTTTTTCATCCATCCTGGCGAAAATGAAAAATGGCTGGACTATTGGTGTGAGGAACGGTTGAACTGGTTTAAGAAATTAGGAATTAATCCGGAAAAACTCCGATTGCGTCCTCATGATAAAGATGAACTTGCTCATTACTCCACAGCATGTTTCGATGTGGAGTATGAATTCCCATTCGGCTGGTCTGAACTTGAAGGGATTGCAGACCGGGGTACTTTTGATCTGGACCAGCACAATGAATACAGCGGAAAAAAACAACAGTATTTTGATCCCCAAACAAATGAACGGATCATTCCTGCTGTGGTGGAATCTTCCGCAGGTGTGGACAGGACCTTTCTCACATGTCTCGTGGATGCGTATTGCGAGGAGGAAGTCCGTGATGAAAAACGGATTGTTTTAAAACTTGACCCGAAGATTGCCCCAATTACCTGTGCAGTTTTTCCTTTGGTAAAAAAGGACGGTTTGCCGGAAATTGCTCAGAAAATTGTTGAAGATATCCGGACAAAATACAGTGCCTTTTTTGATCAGGGGGGATCCATAGGCCGGCGGTACCGCAGGCAGGATGAAGCGGGAACACCCTATGGAGTTACGATAGACCATCAAACAACAGAAGATGGAACTGTTACCCTGAGGGATAGAGACACCATGGACCAAGTTCGTATTTCTACAGATAATATTCTTTCAGAATTGCAGAGTCGAATTCAATAATTATATTTAAAATATTTTAATATAAATTATTTATTAATGATATTAATGAAAATACAGAGGGAGTTATGAACAGACATTTAGCGTTGCGTTCTGGTAATCCTGCCTTAAATAAAAATACCTTCGCTCAATTAGCACAAACATCTGAATCCACCATGACGATTGGCGGTACAGTCAATAAGACGTTTCTCTCTCTGCTGCTCCTTTTGGCCACTGCAATTTACACCTGGAATTTACCTGTGGGAGATCCCAGGGTAAGCGGGTTTATGCTGATGGGATTTATTGGAGGATTCATCGTTGCCTTAATTACTGTATTTAAGAAACATTTAGCGCCCTACACCGTCCCCGGATATGCACTGTTGGAAGGATTGGCGCTGGGTGGCTTATCAAAGTTTTTTGAAAGCACCTACCCTGGAATTGTTCAGCAGGCTGTGTTCTTAACCTTCGGAACGCTTGGCGCTCTTTTACTTGCTTACCGTTCCGGTTTGATAAAAGCTACAGAAAATTTTAAGCTTGGCGTTGTCGCCGCTACCGGAGGGATTGCATTTATTTATCTTATAAGTTTTATTTTAGGTTTCTTTGGTATTCATATGTCTGTTATTCATGGAAATTC
>DPYO01000228.1 GCA_003535775.1 Fidelibacterota bacterium
AAATAAACGAAAATGTCTCATCCAACTCAGGGAAAAATTGGAAGCATTAAATTATCGCCCTCCAAAAAGAATTCCCACAAAGAAGCCCTATTCCGCAAAAGTAAAAATTTTGGATACTAAAAAGAAACAATCTCAAAAAAAACAATTTCGACAAAAACCAGAAATAGACAACTAATGTTGCAATCATTCCAAATTATCGGATATTCTGGCGGTGTACCTACACAAGACCGAGGGGTTACCTGTGTAATGGTTTCCACTACCAATTATGATGTAATGATAGACTGTGGAGAAGGTAGTTATCTTCGCTGGCAGAAAGCAGGCTATAAATGGAAAAACTTAAAATATATTCTCATTACACACATGCATCCGGACCATATTGGCGGACTGATTCCTCTTTTATTCTATCGCAAATTATTTGGTATTGATTCACTCTTAACACTCATAGGACCTCCTCAATTAAAGGAGTATTTTGAGGATTGTTATCGGCATTCCGGGTTATCAAATAATCAAGATTTACAGTGGATTGATATTTCAACCAATAATCAAATAAATTTTCAGAATGATATTCACATTAATACTATGGAAATGAAACATAAAATTCCCTGTTGGGGATATAGAATTTCTGATAGTGGCAAAAATTTAGTATTTATTACGGACACCCTCCCCAATGCAAATGCGGTTAAACTGTCTGAGAATGCAGATGTGCTTATTCATGAGGCAACATTCACCCACAACATGAGAGAAAAAGCCAAAAAACATTTTCACACCACAGAAATTCAAGCCATGGAAATTGCAGACAAAGCCAAAGTTAAGCGACTCATTCTTACCCACTTCAGCCAACGCTTAACAGATAGAGATGTACAAGAATGGATTTGGAATGGCAAATCCTGTATTGTTTTTGATGAGAGGGTTGAGATTTGAAAAAAGTTATTGAGCAGCATGGTGGTAATTCTGTTGCGGAGGTTCTTTCAAGGCATAATGTAAAATGGATTTTCACCCTTTGTGGTGGGCATATTTCCCCTATTTTAACCGGGTGTAATGAATTGGATATCCGAGTTATAGATGTGCGTCATGAATCCACAGCGGTATTTGCGGCTGATTCTATTTCACGGCTATCAGGGACTATTGGTGTTGCCGCTGTCACTGCAGGACCGGGATTAACCAATACTATTACCGCCATAAAGAATGCACAGATGGCACAAGTTCCAGTGCTCATTTTAGGTGGTGCGGCGGCAACAGTTCTGAAAGATAGAGGAAGCCTCCAGGATATTGACCATTTATCAGTAGTGGAGTCCATAACAAAATATGCCAAAACAATTAAACGAGTGCAGGATTTACAACCATCCCTGGAAGAAGCAATAGCCACAGCCACCTCAGGAGTGCCCGGTCCCGTTTATTTAGAAATTCCAGTGGATTTACTCTACCCTGAATCGTTGGTGCGGGAGTGGTATGGCTTAAAATCCGGTGGTAAATCAATGCCCTGGTGGATGACTCGATATCTGAATTGGAATGTCAATCGTATTTTTAAGGATAAAAATAAATCCTTCCCCAAAAATACCAAAATTGAAGCTACTCAAAATACATCTTTGCATATTCAAAGAATATCTGAAATGGTAAACTCTGCAGAGAAACCAATTTTGCTCATTGGAAGTCAGGCTCTTAATGATCCAACTCAATCTGATAATTTAACAGGGGCAGTAAAAAAATTAAACATTCCCACCTTTGTTTCAGGTCTGGCTCGGGGTTTTCTCTCCAAAACAGATTTACCAATTTACAGACACAAACGGTCAAATGCTTTAAAGGAAGCAGACCTGGTTATTTTGGCTGGAGTACCCTGTGATTTTCGCCTGGATTATGGCCGAGTGATAAATCATAAGGCAAAAATTATTTCTATCAATCTCAGTCAAAATGATCTGTATCTAAACCGCAGACCTGCTAAAGCAATTTTGACTTCACCGGGGTCTTTTCTCATAGAATGGAGCAAAACTGAAAAAAATGGTTCTAATTCGAAATGGGTAAACTGGCATGAGCAAATAGCAATTAGAAATGAAAAAAGACAAGCAGAAATAATTGATCAGTCTAATAATTCTACAGATTTTGTTAATCCCATGAAGTTATGTTTGTCCATAAATGAGCATATTCAGGATGGCGATATAATTGTGGCAGATGGCGGTGATTTTGTAGCAACCGCATCATACATTCTGCAGCCCCGCTCAATAACAGGCTGGTTAGACCCTGGTGTATTTGGCACACTGGGTGTTGGTGCAGGATTTATTTTAGGTGCAAAACTTACCCATCCAGATTCTGTGGTGTGGGCAATTTATGGTGATGGTGCTTTCGGGTATTCCCTTATGGAATTTGACACATTTGTCCGCCATAAAATCCCCGTAATTGCAATAATTGGTAATGATGCTGGCTGGACACAAATTGCCCGGGATCAAGTAGATATGTTGGGATCTGCAGTAAGTACTGAATTGGCACCCACCGAATATCACAAAGCAGTAGAAGCGTTGGGAGGTGCAGGATATTTCATTGATAATGAAGATCAAATTGATGAGATATTAAGTCAAGCAAAAGAGTCTGTCCTGTCGGGGAAACCCACGGTGATAAATGTACGAATCGGAAAAACAGATTTCCGTAAAGGTTCACTATCAATGTAAGGTATTATTAAATTGAAATCAAATATTACAAAAGAACAGGCACAATCAGCATTAGATCTTACAGCTGAAATTATAGATGAATTTGGTCCCCGCTTGACCGGTACTCCTGCTTGTAAAAAAGCTGGAGAGCGGTTGAAAGCCGAATTGGAAAAATCCTGTACGCAAACAGCTTCAGAAAAATTTCAATGCAGCCGGGATGCCTTCCTTTATTTCATCCGCTATTTTTCCATGTCCTATGTAGCAGCATTTATCTGTTTAATTATCGGCGGTGATTTAATAATTTTGGCGGCAATTCTCACATCCTTTGGCTTCATCATGGCTGTATGTGAATTTGTATTTTATAAGGAATTTATTGATCCACTTTTTAAGAAAACAGATGGCTATAATATTTCTGGCACCCTTGAACCATCCGCCGAAGTTCAGCAAACCATTATAGTCAGTGGACATTATGATAGCCCTCATGTCTTTAGCTTTCTCAATAAAAATCAGAAATTATATAAGTTACGAGTTATCATGACTATAGGCCTTTATTTTCTAATAACTGCCATCAGTCTGTGGGCTTCCTATGAATGGATAACCCAATCAGGTTCAATCTATATTATTAAAGAGCTTATTTATATTTTGGGTTTTGGATTGATATTCATGCTCCAATATTTCTTTTTTGTCAGTTGGGATGTTAGCCCCGGTGCAGGCGATAATTTAATTTCAGCTGCTATGGCTGTGAAATTAGCAGATCATTTTTCAACCC
>DPYO01000037.1 GCA_003535775.1 Fidelibacterota bacterium
GTGATTTTGAGTTTTAAAATAGTCTTAATGATATTTTCCTTGAATTCTATATCAAAACCATTCAATTTTACCCTGACACCAATGGACAAACATACTCCATTTATAATTGTTCTCTATCTTCTTTTGGTATGCTCTGTCTTTGGGAATAGCTTCTCTTTCTATATTCTTCATACAAATAACACCAATGGTAAGCTTGAAAATTGTTACTGTCCTGATCTGCCTCTTGGATCGTTGGAAAAGCGGGCCGTTTTTGTTCAATCGTTTCTAAAAAAACATCCCAATACAATAGTAGTAGATACCGGGGATTTTTTTTCGCCCGTCCATAAGCCTCTGAAAGACAGTCTCGTCACGGAAGCATATAGTTTTATTCCATATGATGCAATTCTTCCCGGGGATCAGGAACTCACTCGGGGGCAGGAATCAATGGACGGAATTCTACACCGGATTGGGGCTGATTTAGTTGTATCAAATCTTCAATCGCCATTGATTCAAGGGTCCATGACATTAAAGATTGTGGAAAGAGGCAGTCTAAAAGTAGGCATCCTAGGGATCCTGGGAAATCGGTCATTCAAATATTATCCAAAGGAAATCAGCAACGCTATTACACTCCATGATCCTGTCACAGCAGTAAAAAATATTTTAAAGAAAATTCGTGAGAAAGTGGATGTCGTCTTAGTGCTTTCACACCAGGGCTTTGACCAGGATGTGTCTTTGGCACAACAATTGAAAGAAATAGATATCATCATTGGAGCGCACAGCCAGACAGTTGTCCATGACCCAAAGGAGGAAAACGGTGTCCTCATTACCCAAGCTGGGAAGGATGGGCATTACGTGGGAGTGATAAAAATACAAATGGAAAAACAAAAGAAAATAGTATCTAAAACTGGGTATCTGGAAGAAATGACCCTGGGGATGACTGACCATCCAAAAATTATGGAACTCATCCAGGAATATGAAGAAAAATCAGGTTTTGTTAATCGTGCAAAATTGAAACACAAGGAAAAATAATGGAAACAATTATTGATCAATTGACAGGGAATCCCGTTTATCTTTCCGTAGCTGTGGTATTGGCTTTGATCATTTTATTTGGAGTGATCAAGAAACTCATGAAATTGGTTATCATTGGAGCGGCAATATTTGTACTCTATATCGCCTATATGGTTTGGACGGGAAAAGAGATTCCGAAATCCCTCCATGATGTGCAGCAAACAATCCAGGATACAGTTGAAAAAGGAAAGGAGAAAGGCGGACAAATACTTGAAAAGAAAGTCGGGGAAAAAATAGACCAGGTGTTTAATAAAGAGTAAAACCCTTTCTCAATCAATTATTGTCATACGTGATGTTGCCGGGTTTTAAATAAGTTGAGATAGCAAAGAACGGATGACAATATCATCAGCAGCTTCAAAGAAAAAATCCTTTACGGCCACACCAAACGTTATTGCTATAATGATGAGTGTGATGATAATAACGACCATCACAACCATCATCGTTCCATAGAGAAACATGTAAGACCGCAACTGATCCAATGCCTCTGAAAAACTGGCTGATTCTTCATGGAGGACACAATAGTTAAGATTCCCCGAAACAGAAGTCAATCGTGTGCCAATAAGTATTAAAAAAATACCTATAATAACTGTGGGTATTGAAAATATAAAAATGGTTAAACAGTAAATGAATCCGAAAGCTATATTAATTAATCCTACAAATTTGCTCCAACGGGCCAGCTTTAAAAGGACATCTTTCCCATGATAGTCCAGTTCATAGTTCAGCTTGGGCGTGTTTTCCGAAATATCATTCATTATTTTCTCAGGTTTAGGATTAAGTGGATTCTTTTTCAGTTTTTCTCATTTCTTCAATTAGAAAGGTTTTTCCATTAATAATACAAAACTCTCCTTTGAAATTTATTTCAGGGGATAAGCAGGACACAAGAATCCTCTGTATTTTCATTAATGGTTAAACATATATAAAATAACGAAAGCAATTACGAGGACAACCAGTGCAAGGATCCGAATGAACAAACTGGAATAAGCAGATAAAAAATCAGTTGGGGTTGTTTGAGAATCCTCATACATGTACTTTTTACGGTTGAATGCGATGAGTTTCAGGCTGAAAACAAGCAGCCCAAACATAAAAAAAATGGATCCAATCATAACCAGGGGATTCATGCTGAAAAGTACAAGGGATTCCCATAAGTCTGCAAGTAAAGGAGAAGGCTATGTTTCAATCAGACCTGCTAAAAAATAAAACCATTCTTATTACGGGAGGAGGGACAGGGCTTGGGAAATCAATGGCCACCAGGTTTGGCGAACTGGGCGCTAATTTGATTATTACAAGCAGGCGACAGAATGTATTAGATGATGCTGCTGAAGAACTCCGTAAAACAGGTGCTGATGTATTACCACATAGTTGTGATGTACGAGATCCATTAGCAATCACTGAACTTTTAGAAAAAGCAAAAAGTAAATTTAAAAGTATCGACTGTCTCCTCAATAATGCAGCTGGAAATTTCATTTCTCCCACAGAAAATCTTTCAGAAAACGCATTTAAGGTTGTTGTAGATATCGTTCTATTAGGAACATTCAATATGACACTTGCTGTTGGGAAAGAAATGATCAATCAGAACAATGGGACAATTCTGAATATTGTGACGACATATGCCTGGACAGGTAGCGGATATGTAGTTCCTTCCGCTGCTGCCAAAGCCGGCGTGCTTGCTATAACTCGATCTCTGGCGGTTGAATGGGCTAAATATGGAATCCGGACAAATGCCATAGCGCCGGGACCATTCCCCACAAAAGGTGCCTGGAAACGCCTTGCTCCTCCAGGACTTGGGATTGAACGTAAATTAAAAAATCGTATTCCTTTAAAACGATTTGGACAGCATGAAGAATTAGCTAATTTGGCATCGTATCTGCTCAGTGAGGGTTCCGGTTATATAAATGGAGAGGTAGTCACAATTGATGGCGGTGAATGGCTAAAAGGTGCCGGGCAGTTTAACGAGTTGGACCGTCTTCCAAAAACGGCCTGGAAAATCATGGAAAAACTTCG
>DPYO01000098.1 GCA_003535775.1 Fidelibacterota bacterium
TGTCGAATATCGCCCAATCCGGCATATCGTATAGCATAAGTTCCATGTTCGAATTGAAGCACAGGACCATGAACAGACCACAAAGCTTCTCTTTTAATCGTCCAGTTAAATAGTCCAAATATTTTAATCTTTATTGATACTATTTCTTTTTCCAACTCCAGCCATTGGCCATCAAAGCGATATAAAAGTGAATTATCTGGATGCATTTCCAAAATATAGGTGTCAATTAAGTCTGGGGCATTTACAGTATGGACCCAACCGAGGCTGTCATTGTGTCCCACGAATATTATCGGCGATCCCGGGAATAGACCTCCGGACATGTTCCAACCTTCCTCACTGTGTATATGGGCTTCATACCAGGCAATGGGACCGTCCCATGGTTGATGCGAATTAATGGCCAAAAACGTTTCCTTATTTGCTGTCCTTTTGGGTGAAACTGCAAATCCGTTTGAACCGATGTGTCTGGATGTATTGTTCGCAGGTAAATGGGAAGATAATTTTGGTTTTTCAGTTAAATTAAACAAGGATTCCAAAACCCTGTCCAATCCGAAAAACATAGGTGTGCGAAAAACAAAACCAGCCACGATATCTTTCCCCTGTACAGGAAATACATCTGCTAATATTTCATCATTGTGGATATGAGCGTAATAGTTAATTCCAGTGGCATACGCTTCTAAAATTCTCCGGACTTTTTCGCTGAGTTGGGATTCATAATATTGATCGACGGTTTTATAAATTCGAAGCCAGTTTATTAAGAAATCAGTGATTGCACCACTTTTCCCATGGATCAATCCTGATTTTTGTTTCAGGGTAATGATGAGATCTTGAATGTTTTTGAAATCGTCTTCTGCGTTGGCATAAGCAAGGCCAAAGGCGGCATCTTCATCTGATTGACCGAAAATATGAGGGACACCCCACGTATCCCGATAAATCATAACATTATAGTCTTCCGCTTTTTGAGTTTGTTCTGAGAGTAAGGAGTAGAATTCCTTTGGCTGCCAACAAGAAAAGAAAAGTATAGAAATAATTCCGGTAACAATGATAGCCATGATAATTTTATGTTTAAAATATTGTTTCATTTTAGGTAAAAAGTTCGATTCTTTTGGAATTCACAAATTAAGAATCAGAATATTAGTAATTTCTTCAGGGTTAACAAAGGGTAAATAATTGAAGAAAGTAGTTACAAACTCTATTTCCGAACCTGTCATGATTTATGATGGTGACTGCCGGTTTTGTACATTATGGATTCAGCGGTGGAAATCACTTACGCGGGACAAAGTTAAATATATACCGTACAAAAATGCCGGAAGTAAATTTCATCCGCTCACTTCGGAAGATTTCGAAAAGTCCCTTCATTATATTACTACAAAAAAAGAAGTATTTTCTGGAGCAAGCGCCGTATTTAAGTCATTAGCTGATGCATCGGTTTATCAATTTCTTTTCTGGCTATATAACCGGATGTCCATTTTTAAAAACTGTACAGAAATTGGATACAGATTTATCGCAAACAATCGCCGTATTTCTTCTTTTATGACTTACATCTTTTGGGGTAAGAATTTGGAAAAACCTACCTACCATTTATCCAGGTGGATATTCTTAAAACTGATTGCAATAGTATATTTTATTGCTTTTCTATCATTCTGGATTCAAGCAGAAGGATTAGTAGGTCAAAATGGTATTTTGCCTGCGAATGACTTTTTTCAAAGTGTTGCTCATCAATTAGGTAGTTCAGCGTTTTTTAATGTTCCTTCGTTACAACTCTTTCTACCAGGGTATTCAGGACTGGGACTTATCTGCGGAATGGGTTTGGTATTTTCTTTGACACTTTTTATTGGAATGATGCCAAGGATTTCCCTGGTTTTTTTGTGGATTTTATACCTTTCAGTTGTAGCAGCGGGGCAGAGGTTTCTGAGTTTTCAATGGGATATTCTTCTTCTAGAGTGCGGATTTCTTTCCATTTTCTTCAGTCCCGGTGTTTGGTTTTATCGGTTGAAAACTCCTGTCCCAAGCTCTGGAGGAATGCTGTTTCTTTTGCGCTGGCTGTTATTCCGGCTCATGTTTTTTTCAGGTATCACAAAACTTGCCAGCGGGGATTCAACCTGGTGGGATCTTACCGCTCTTTCGTATCATTACGAAACCCAGCCTCTTGCCACATGGACCGCCTGGTATGCACATCAACTTCCAATGTGGGTTCAACGTATTTCAACAGGCGCTATGTTTGGGATTGAACTGGTTGCGCCATTTTTCATTTTTGGTCCAAGAAGATTGAGGTATGCTGCTTTTGGTTCAATTTCACTTTTTATGGTTTTGATAGCCAGTACCGGTAATTACACCTATTTCAATTTGCTTACAATAGTTCTTTGTGTACTTCTCCTAGACGACGGAATTATAAAAAGAATAGTGCCTTTTAGAGTTTTTAAATATCAGAGGAAATACTTCTTAAAATCTGCAAATATCCGTTGGAAAAAAAGTGTAATTATTGCTTTCGTAAGTTTGGTCTTCCTCCTGAGTGCTTCAAATACTGCTATGAGATATTATCCAAATTTTAGTCCTTATGTTTCGATTCAAAAATTATTAAATACCATTCGACCGTTTCATATTATCAATAATTATGGTCTTTTTTCTGTAATGACAGTGCGCCGTCCGGAGCTCATAATAGAAACCAGCGATGATGGAAATGAATGGAAGGAAATTGATTTTAAATGGAAAGCAGGAGATATAAGTAAAAAACCAAAATTTGTCCAACCACACCAACCCCGGCTGGATTGGCAGATGTGGTTTTCAGCGCTGTTTTATGAACGTGTCGCTGAATATTTTAAGAAAACCTATGGCCGGGATCCTATAAGCCAGGAAGAACATTTCTCATTGATGAGGCAGGTTCCAATTTCAAAAAGGTATAGATGGTTTTATCTCTTTCTAAATCAAATATTTGAAAATGAAAAAGAAGTCTTGTCCTTATTAAAAAATGATAAAATTGGACCCGCTCCAAAATATTTGAGAGTATGGCTTTATGATTATCATTTCACTTCAATTACAGAAAGAAGCGAGAGCGGAAATTGGTGGAAACGGGATAATCAACGCTTAATCCTGCCAAAATTTTCAAAAGAAGAAATATGGATTCCTTAGGAATACAGCGTGATTATTATCGTTGATTTGTAATAATAATGTTTCCCGTGGATGAGCTTCGTACCCAATATCCTTTTCCCGGAATCAATTCCTCAGTTTCTTCATACCCTCCATTAAGAAATCCATAGAATGTTCCTGCAAGAATAATATTATCCGGATCAACAATCTCATCAATTTGAACTGAATTGTGTAAACCACTGATTAGGTTCCATCCCTGAGTGAGATCAATGACAATTTCGTTATTTAGATTTCCTGAAATTTCCACGTTAGAGTTTGATGAAAAACGAAGCCAGTAACCGAAACCAATTTCTAAAATCTCTGTTTGGAGATAATTATTATTAAAACTGAAGAGAGTTCCTTCAATAGCATTGGGAAAAAGGGACAGGTAATGTGTGTTATCAACATTCAGTGGTAGACCGACCATGTTCCAGCCGGAGAGATGATCGACAACGATTGTTATTTCACTATTAATCTCATCAGGAATGGGTGCCCGATACACATTTACGGTACCACCAGTTTTGAATAAAAATTCATTTGTTGAGGTGATATTTGCGAAGGATAGACTGTATGATTCCAGTCCATCGCTGTACTCGGTCCAGTTTTCATAGTCATTGGTATAGAATAAACCGTCCTGGGATGTAGCTGTGCCGGCAAACAGGTAGTCTGATATGGCTTCCAGTGCGTTTAAATTATTGTCTCCCATACCGCTTCCGGACTGGGAAGGAAACGTATCAATCCATTCCCAGGCATCTCCATAATTCTCTGAATAAAATAATCTCCCCACCCCTCCGTACCAGTACATACTGATGATCAATTTGTCTTCGACCATTTCCATGGCCTGGATTGAAGTGCAGCCGTAAGGTTCAGGAGGGCCAATATCATCCAAGACACCAGTCACATCTTCCCAATATTCACCCATGGAATTTGTTCGGTAAAGAGTACACCCGTGGCTCACGTAGAGATAATTATCATCAACAAACGGAATATTTATGTATCCTTCAAGAGGGGGCTGGGACATGAGCGTCCAAGTATCACCGTGATTATCTGAGTAAGCGATTCCACCAGAAATAATTGTAAATAGATAATCAGCATTTGATTTCATTTGTGTAAAGGATGATGTTTGATAAGGCAGAGGTTCCCAGGCTTCCCAATCTTCACCATTATAAAAAGATCGAAAATTATAATCTTCACTGCCAATATTGTGGCTGAAAAAAAGGACATTTTCTTTTTTATGAAGTACATCGGTTGCATACGATATCTCATCGATATCCCCTCCAAGTTGTGTCCAGCTTTCTCCATAGTCGACCGACTGGTAGACCTTGGCAAGAACTGTTCCAACGTACAAAATGTTATGATCAGCAATAATCTTATCAATCTGTTCACTGTTTGGCAAGCTAATGGTTTCCCATTGAGCAGATAAGAAATTGAACCAAAGTAATAATGGTATAAGATTAAATTTCATTTTAATAAGATTAGTTTTTGTGATTGAGAAAAGGATCCTGATTCAAGGCGGATAAAATAAACACCGCTGGTTAAGGGGGACGCATCCCATTGGATAGTATGTTGGCCGGGAATAAGGACTTCATCGATCAGGGTTGTAATCAAACGACCGTTGGTATCATAGACATTTAAGATCGATGCATGCATAGATTCAATGAAAAAACGAATGGTGGCGGTTGGATTGAAAGGATTTGGATATGCTGGATATAATTCGAATTTCCGGGGGAAAACATTACCAACAGCGTTAGATAATTGGCTGTCTACAAAAAGCGTATCAACCTTATACCGAAGAGGAGCATGTTGAGGTATTACCGTGAATATCAGGGTATCAATTATTCCAGAGTCAAAGATAACTCCACTCATTGGTATTATTGTGTATACACCGGAAGATATTTCAATTGTCCCGGTTTCGGAGAACCAGCCTAAGTTATCGTTGATGCTGTACTCATAGGTTTCATTTATCCACCCTTCATTATGGATCTCATATTCCAGTGTTGCCTCCCCGGTTGGCAGATAAATTGCTGGTCCGGATTCTTCATCAATAAAATCCGGCCTGATTACACTGAATGCCTGAGGATAAAGGCCGGGGATGCGTTCTGAACGAAACGTGGATCCCTCCTGGAATGGAAGCAGTTCCCATACTTTTACAGAATCCGGTGATACTTCCAGGATCTGATTGCTGGTTGTAGAAGTCAACAATGAATTTCCATTAGATAGGCGGTCGCAATCACTCATCAATCCACTGCTGATATCTTGTGGGAGTTTATATTCCCACACAAGTTCTGTATCTGGGAGAGAATCGGGTCCAGAAAAAGAGACTTCTAAACCCCGCGAAAAAGATAAAGAATCATTGTAATTATCGTACATCATTAAATTACGATTGTCAAGTATCTTTACAGAATGTTGCCCAGCAAACCCAAGGTCCGTACCGACTGTTATGTCTCCGCTTGGCATTTCCGAACCCATATTCCAGATAATACCACCGGTATCATAGTCAATTTTTGTAATTCGCGACATATTCCGTACAGAGAGGTACACTGCATTATCAATTGGATCATACCAGACCGTATTGCTGTGTGTCCATTCATAATGGAAATCTGCAGGAATGGGGTGGGAAAATAGTAAATCCTGATATAGATTGGGATTCCAATCCATGAAATTAAAATGATCGAAAACACTCCAACTCCACACTTCAACACCATCCCTGTTCCACTCCACTATTCGATCACCCTGCCAGGGTAGAGTATCAATACCGCTATATGTTTCTGGCAGTTCAATTTCAACAGGAACGGGAAGTAACGTGTCTTGAGAAGTGAGTGCAATGATGTTCCCGTTCGGCATGGGAAATACATCATGATGTACTCCAATCCCTTCCAGGTCTTCTGGACCCTGCCAGGAAAGATCATTATCAATCGTCATCTCAAATACTCTCCCAGGTTTATTATTTTCCCTGCCATCAGCAAGGCCGATAAAATTCCCGTTTTCTAGAAAATATGTAAATTGAATTTTGTAGCTCATACCGTTGTTCCATTCCACATTACTATCCACAAACCATACCGGATCACCATGGATATTTACAGCATAAATTAATCCTGACCCAAGTTTATCCATGATGGTAATTCCAGGTTGAACACTTGATAAATCATATATTTCTACATTGAAAGAAGATAGTTCTGGATGTAATGGCAGAATATAAAAACTCCAACTTTCACTCCAAGGTCCATAGCTATCATTATCATTGATTCCCCTGATCCTCCATTGGTAAGTCCTATTCCACTGAAGACCATTCTTCAAATTCGGCATCCCATCTTTAATTATTAATAATAAAGTAGAATCTATCTGTTCAATCAGAGGATCTTGAAATCCAACTGAATCGTTTTCAGCTACTTGAATTTGGTAGGACTTAGCGCTGGGAATCTGTTCCCACTCAAAATAAACGTTCGTATAATTCAGAGTATCGTTTTCAACAGGTTTCACCAATTGTGCAGTAACTGTGCCTCCCAACGCAGTAACCAGGGCACCTGTTGTGATGAGCTGCCGTATGGTTTTTCCTTCACGTCGAATTCTGTTTATGCGAAGGTTCATCCCGCCTTCAAAAAGGATAACAGCAACGGCAAAGCCGACAATAAAGGGCAGAGCATTACCCAGGCTGGAGGGATGTACAATTCCTAAAGCATCCGGACCTAACAAAAGACCTGTCCCTAGCAACAAAACAATTCCCGGGATACGAAGATGACGTGCCAACACCTGGGCTATCATTCCGAAAGCCATGGCAAAGGCGAGGGTGAGGGCTGGATTATTCATAAGTAGTTCTCAAAAAGGATATTGTTAAAGTTTTCAACTAAAATCAAGCTTTTTTATCAACCATTTCTGTAAAGAGTCAAAATTGGTAAAAACTAAAGCTCCCGTTTTTTTGAGTCTTTTAAGGCTGGTATGACCGTGAGAAAGCAATACGCAGTCTGCTCCAATTTCATTCGCAACATCCAGGTCATGAATGGTGTCTCCAACAAACAGGACTTCAGGTGCATTGTAATGCAGTTCATTGACCCACTCTCTTCCTGCTTCAGTTTTTCCATAGGCGTAATGGTCATTTTGTCCAATGACGTTGGTAAAATAGTCAAGAAGATTATGGTGATTCATCAACGTGTCTAACATTTTTTTTCTTGCCGCGGATAGTAAAGACTGTGTTATGCCTCTAGTGGAAATTTTACTCATCAGCTCCCTGGCACCATGATGAAGCTGCGGCTTTTTCTGGAACCTGGTATATTCTTCAATAAAGTCTGTTCCAACAACTTCGAAGGGATGTTTATTAAAATCAAATCCAAGAAGTTCATAGTAGTCCACTACAGGAAAAGTAAAGATATCAAGATACTTTTCTTCAGTTATTTCGGGGAGAGAGTACCGTTTTAAAACGATATTAATTGCCTTGATAGATAACCAGAGATCGTCTAACAACGTTCCGTTCCAATCCCAAATAATGTGTTTTATCCCCATGATTCAAATAGAAACATCAACCAGATTATTTTAAAAGACAAGCATATATTCCAAGGGTTTTACAATCACTTATTTTCCCGTAAATTTGTAGGTTATCATGAGTATAATTACTGATTTGTTTTGGATATTCACACATTGAAAATAAAATTAGCACAGCATTTATTAAAGAAATTACCGGGAAAATCTTCGCAGAAAATAATGCTGGCGAAACCTAGAAACCCCATCAAATATTCCTCGAATAGTGAATGTGCCAATCCAGCTGCAGTGTTAATCCTCCTTTTCCCCGTAATACAGGACATTCGATTTTTTCTCACAAAACGGACCAGTGTGGTTCAGTACCACAAGGGAGAGATTTCCTTGCCGGGAGGCGCTTGGGAAAAAGGGGAACAGTTGTGGGGAGCAGCCCTGAGAGAAACGAATGAGGAAATTGGAGTTCGAACAAAACATATTCAATTTATTGGTAAATTGACACCCCTCTTTGTGCCCGTTACAGGGTTTTTGATCCATCCTTTTGTGGGGTGGATGGATGATGAACCAGAGACATCTCCAGATCCAACAGAAGTTGAGTCTTTGTTCTCGGCTTCGGTCTTATCACTTGCGGATGAAAATTCCTGCCAGTGTGAAGAACGGACTATTCGGGGCCACGTGTTTGATGTTCCTTATTTTCAGTTAAACAGGCAAAAGGTTTGGGGTGCAACGTCTATGATTTTATCAGAATTTAAAACAATATTAAAAGAGGTTCTTGATGAATAAGATAGGTATTGATCTTGGCGGAACAAAAATTGAAGGGATTGTACTGGATGAGGATTATAATACAATTGATCGAAAAAGGATTCCAACAAATCGAGAAGATGGCTACGAGGCCATAATAAAAAGAATAGCCGGTTTGGGCCATCAATTATTAGAGAAATCAACTGGCGTTAAACAGATTGGTATTTGCACTCCAGGTGCAGTGGACCCTTCTAAAGGAATGATGAAAAACAGCAACACAATTTGTCTTATTGGTAAACCCCTACAAAAAGATTTGGAAAAAGAATTTGATCTTCCTGTAGCAATGGAAAACGATGCAAACTGTTTCGCCCTTGCTGAGGCAATTTTTGGAGCGGCTAAAGGTTATGGTGTGGTATTTGGTGTTATTATGGGCACAGGTGTTGGGGGTGGAATAATCATCAATAGTAACATCCATCGGGGCCCAAATCATATTGCCGGTGAATGGGGCCACCACGTTTTATATCCCGATGGAAGGGATTGTTATTGTGGAAATAAAGGGTGTACAGAATCATACATCAGCGGTACTGCTTTAGAAAAGGAATGGTATGAATTAACAGGAGAGAATCATACCGTAACTGATATTATGGATAATGGTTTATATAAGTCACACCCTGAATGGAAAGATAAATTTATCCTCAACTATGGACGTGCTTTAAGTAATATAATCGATATAATTGATCCTGATTGCATTGTGCTGGGCGGTGGTCTTTCAAGAGTCGATATGCTTTATTCTGAAGGAAAAGATGCCGTGTATAGTAAAGTATTAAGCGATCACGTTTTAACCCCCATTTTGAAGAATCAACTTGGAGATTCAGCAGGCGTATTTGGGGCAGCACTTCTCATGGAAAATGGTCAATGAAGTTTGCGCAGTGGCTGAATTCTCTTTCAAATTTTGATCACCTGATTATCTTCTTACTGTTCATTTTGGGAGGCTTGTTGGCACATCTCACTTTACAACAGGTAAGAAAATGGTACACGAAACAACAAGAGGATAATCCCTTTGCAAAGAAAATGCGAGTCAGCCCCATTGCCTTTTTTTCTGTGACGATTCCCTACACAATTGTTCTGTACAAACTATTTAGTGGATACCTAAAAATTTGGATTGGGAAATTATTTTAGAAAGATATCTAATTGTTATCCAAAAAACAATATACTCGATTTTAATGTAGAAACAGAAAGCCCACAGGAGCATTGGGGGTATGGAGGGAAAATTGCCCCTGCAGACTTTAAATTTTAAAGAAAAAAAGTGAACAAATAAATCAATTTTACAAGGGACAGACTATTACAAGATTAATATTCAAGGCAACAATTTATTTTTGAATGCTCAGGATATTTTCGTGATCTTTTCCCCCTTTAAAATCAACGACGGAAGATTAAAAAATGTTCAGGTGATTATTAATAATTACTTTTTCTTTGATTTTTTCCGAAGTTTTTCCATGATTTTCCAG
>DPYO01000021.1:0-801 GCA_003535775.1 Fidelibacterota bacterium
AGTGATTGTCCTTAAATGATTCTTTTAACAATTTCGCCCCACATTCGTGGGGTTTTTTGTTTGTGGAATGTTGGGTAGATTTAAAAAAGGAATTAGATATGAAACAAGCGCCACTAAGCACTACAGCACTAAACCCGAGAATCAATCTACATTTTATTAAGAATGCTTATATTTTGTCATTCATATAGTAATTATCCAAACCAAAAGGAGATACACATGAGAAGGAACATACAACCCATTTTCGCCGTGTTGCTAATCGGGATTTTCTCTTCCATCGCTGCTCAAGATATCTCGAATGCAGAATACGAAAAGCCATTGGGAAAGAATCTCTTCTTCAAAATTGTAACTGATCCCAACGTTGATCCTCGAAAATGCGCTGTTGGAATGGCGTGTGCTGCCCAAGCAGTTCGCGATGGGCATAACGTTGAGATTTTCTTCGCATCACACGCAGTTCTTCTTCTTCAGGAAGCGTACCTCAATGCACTGGACAGGCGTGCGTCAACTCCTGCTGGTACTTGCCGAGGTTTCTTCTCTACCCTTGTTGAAGGAGGCGCAGGCATTCATTGCTCCACTGGTTCACAGGCGGTGGTCGGCGTGACTCCGGACGACCCAGACCAGGTATTGATTCAAGGCTATAATTTGAATTGGAGCGGCCCCCAGGGCGTTGTTGCATTGAGTTGTTCATCCGAAGTTCAACTTGTGTACTGACGTTAAATCCGGCACTGGCTTATGAGGGCTAGGAATGAAATAATGTCCTTCAATAAAATCAAAACCGGATGATAAATGATTAAACGTAAATGA
>DPYO01000021.1:1172-3518 GCA_003535775.1 Fidelibacterota bacterium
TGTGGGATGATGGGTAGATTTGGTTAAATATATGATGTAGAACATGAAAGATAAACTAATAGAGTTTTTTGTATTAATAATTTTAAGCATTGGTTCTATTGTATATGCAATAGAAGTAGAAGCGATGTCAGTTTCAACCATCCGTGAAGTGATGATACCGATGCCTGATGGCATCCAACTCGCTGCTGACCTCTATATGCCGACTGATATACCAACGGATGATCATTTACCGGTACTGCTTGAATATTTACCTTACCGAAAAGATGAAAGTCGCGGCTATAGATACCCAAATTATTCTTACTTCGTTGCAAGAGGTTATATCGTTGCGCGTGTTGATATTCGGGGAACAGGAAACAGCGAAGGGCATGTCATTCCTTATGAATATTCAGATATCGAACTTGACGATGGTGAAATCGTAATTGATTGGCTTTCAAAACAGGATTGGTCCAATGGTAATGTCGGCATGTTCGGAATTTCTTGGGGAGGGTTTAACTCTATTCAAATGGCTGTGCGGCACCCACCGGCCCTAAAGGCTTTTATCGCCCTTATGGCCACCGAAAGTCTATATCAAGAAGATGTGCATTATATAGATGGAATAATGCATACAGATAGTTGGATGATGAGTAATGATTTGTTTAATTCATTACCCGGCGCACCTGATTTTCTTCTTGATAATGATTGGTTAGTTAATCGTTTTGATGTTGAACCCAGTGTATTTATCTACATGCGACACCAAAGAGACGGACCATTTTGGGACAGAGCATCTTCCCTTGATAAATACGATCAAATAACAGTTCCCGGATTTTATATAGGTGGGTGGTACGACGGTTATCGTGATGCATTGCCGAGGATGCTCGAAAATGTCAAAGCGCCAGTTAAAGCGATGATTGGGCCTTGGGACCATGATCTGCCACATAACGCCTGGCACAAACCACAGATAGAATGGCGGCACGAGGCTGTGCGCTGGTTTGACCAATGGTTGAAGGGCATCGATACCGGCATTTTGGATGAACCGCGTTTTGCGGTGTATGTACGAGATTGGCACCCACCCGAGTCTAATATTGAAAATATTCCAGGTCATTGGCGTTGGGAAGATGAGTGGCCTATTAAACGCACAGAACTCTTAACTTATTACGCAGGACCTAAACATGGCCTATCTCTAAACCCGACAGAAGCGGCTACCCATAACCTAATTTACAAACCCTCTGTGGGACTAGCGGGCGGCGGCCCGGTGATGTGGTGGGGAAGCGTTGCTCCAGATCAACAAAGCATGGATGATTACAGCCTAGTCTATGACAGTCAACCCCTAAGTGAACCTCTAGAAATATTAGGATTTCCAAAAGCAATCATGAATGTTTCAGCAAATACAAGTCGTGCCAACTGGATAGTTCGTATTTCAGATATTTCACCGGACGGCCGTGTGACACAGGTTGGCGGCGCGGCTTTTAATGGAACCCACCGCAATTCGGCTCGCGAACCAGATGATTTAATCCCCGGAGAGATTTTTCCTCTAGAAATAGACATGCATTTTACTTCTTGGGTGTTTCCAAAGGGACACATCATTCGTTTTGCAGTGAATAATGCAATGTGGCCGATGTTATGGCCAACCCCATATCCAATGACAACTTCCCTAAGTATTGGAGAACCATCGGGCGCACGTCTTATACTGCCATTAATACCTTCAGTAGTCCGGCAACTTCCAAAATTCAAACAACCAACCATAGATCCATCACTACCAGGTTTTGGTACTATTGAGGGTGGGAATATCACAGGCTATGCTGAAATTACCTCGATTGAACATGATAAGGACACCGGGGATGCTTATGGTATTGCAACGAACAGTACAAGTTACATTTACCCTTGGGGGATAGAACATTTTGAAGAATTACTTGAGCACCGCACCTCTGATACTGATCCGTCGCAAACATCAGTTACAGGACATTATGCGATTGAAAATGTTTTACAAGATAGAACCATTCGACTAGAACAGGATGTTGTATTTAAGAGCGATCTGAAAAATTTCCACATGAATTTTATCCGTCGGTGCAAGGTGGATGGCGAAACGGTACATGAGAAACAGTGGAATGAAACCTTTCCCCGGGATTTCCAATAGTATTAGCATGTGGATTAAATCGACGCCCACTCGCCTTCAGATTTTACAATAGAAGAGGTTGCGTGAGACTCATAACCAAATCGGAGAGTTTTTAATCCTAATGGAGAACAGATTTCTTTGATATGTTGGGATGAAGATGGGAATGAATGTGAATGTAGTGAAGAATGGTGGAATGGTTGAAATTAGATTTCAGATATATAGCATCAAGCCCCGCATTCGTGGGGTTTTTTGTT
>DPYO01000021.1:3905-4351 GCA_003535775.1 Fidelibacterota bacterium
TTACTGGTAGTGATATTCATTCTCCTATTTTAACAATTAACAGTGGATGGAGAAACGAAACGATCATTACAGTCGATGCCCAGACCCATATTGATTATGGTTTGGCGTATCCAGTGACTTACGAATTTATAATTCCTGCTGGGAGTGATAATCTGCAGTCATATCGTAGATTTCAGGCAACTCAGGATTGGTCTCAAATAGTAGAAAAAACCACAGAAGACTTTTTCAACGGTATCGAAGCAGTGCGCTTTGATTATGATGAAAATACGGCATATGTATCCGTTGGATTTTCGGAATTCTCTGATTCAATTTATATAAAATTAACAGACAATGATGGGAATAATATTGACGCAACTTATTCGGGAATGAGCCAGTACTATGATAATCGCGATGCTGCAGTCACAGCTACCGCAGATGACTGGGCCGGCTGGGTCAATGATAAATTC
>DPYO01000143.1:0-3821 GCA_003535775.1 Fidelibacterota bacterium
ATTCATTTTTTTAATCCGGTACCATTAATGAAATTGGTGGAAATAATTCCCACCGAAGAAGCGAACGGGAAATTATTATTAGAAATAAAAGCCATCCTTAAGGGGTGGGGTAAGTCTGTGGTCACCGCCAAAGACACCCCCGGCTTTATTGTAAACCGAGTAGCTCGGCCATATTACGGTGAAGCCCTGCGAATTTATGAAGAGGGCATTGCTGATTTTGCTACCATTGATTGGGCCATGAAAGAGTTTGGAGGGTTTCGAATGGGTCCCTTTGAACTCATGGATTATATTGGCAATGATATTAATTATTCTGCCACCAAAGCCGTGTATGATAGAACCAATCATGATCCGCGTTACAAACCTTCTGCCACCCAAAAAAAAATGATGGATGAAGGATTGTTGGGCAGAAAATCTGGTAGAGGATATTTTGATTATTCAGAGTCTGCTGTTAATCCTGAACCCAACAAGGATGAAAAATTGGGCAAGAAAATATTCATCCGAATTTTATCCATGCTCATTAATGCAGCGGCTGATGCTTTGAATGGAGCTATTGCTACCCGAGACGATATTGATACGGCAATGACTACAGGAGTGAACTATCCCAAAGGGTTACTAAAATGGGCAGATATAATTGGTATTAATTCGTTAATCAATCAATTAGAAGAACTATATACCCATTATAGTGATGATCGCTATAAGCCTAGCCCATTATTAAAAAAAATGGCAGAAGAAAACTCCAAATTTTACGCATGAGCATACCTGAAAAAATCGTAGATAAAATGTATACTAACGATGGCTTCAGCCAATGGTTAGGCATTGAAATAATTGAAGTAAAAGATGGATATTGTGAACTAAAAATGACAGTGCGGAAAGAAATGCTCAACGGATTTCAAATCGCTCATGGAGGGATTGCCTATTCTCTGGCTGACAGTGCACTGGCATTTGCATCAAATTCTCACGGAAGAAAAAGTTTATCAGTGGAAACTTCTATTTCACATACGGTGTCAGTTAAAAAAGATGATATACTTACAGCCATGACTGAAGAATTATCCCTCACTGATAATATTGGAGTTTATCTCATAAGCATTACTAACCAGAAGAAACAGGAGGTGGCCCATTTTAAGGGCACAGTATACCGTACTTCTAAAGAATGGTTCCCGGGTGATAAATGAGCAGGAAAGACACTTACATAATTGATGCAGTTCGAACACCCATCGGAAATTTTGGAGGGACTCTTTCAAAGATTCGTGCCGATGATTTGGCGGCACATGTTATCAAAACATTAATCTCGCGCTATGATTTTGATGCGGGGCAAATAGATGACGTTATTATGGGTTGTGCTAATCAAGCTGGAGAAGATAACCGTAATATAGCCCGAATGGCCTTGCTGTTGGCAGGAATTCCGTTCAGCGTTCCCGGTGAAACGGTGAACCGTCTCTGTGCATCAGGTATGTCAGCAGTGATTCATGCCCATCGTGCCATACAATCAGATGATGGGGAGTTATTCATAGCCGGAGGAGTGGAACATATGACCAGAGGTCCTTGGGTGATTTCAAAAGCATCCAAACCTTTTGGAAGGGATTCAAAAATGGAGGATTCCAGCTTTGGATGGCGGTTTATTAACCCTAAAATTGAGGAAATTTATGGTACAGAAGGGATGGGACAAACTGCAGAGAATATAGCTGAAAAATATAATATCAACCGGCAGGATCAGGATGCTTTTGCGGCTCGTTCACAAAAACAAGCATCCGCAGCCCAAAAAAATGGGCGTTTTAATACAGAAATTGAATTTGTGGAAATTCCGCAACAAAAATCAGAGCCCGTTAAGTTCAGTGAAGACGAATTTATTAAGCCTAACACTTCGCTTGACGGGTTAGAAAAATTAAGGCCAGCGTTCAAAAAAGATGGAACCGTAACAGCAGGGAATTCTTCGGGCCTCAACGATGGCGCAGCTGCCATGCTCATTGCATCAGAAGAAGGGATGAATGTGCATGGATTAAAACCATTGGCCCGAGTAATCACATCTGCAGTGGTGGGAGTGGAACCTCGTATAATGGGCATGGGGCCGGTTCATGCTTCTAAAAAGGCCCTGAAAAAGGCGGGTTTAACGATGAAAGACATGGATGTGATTGAACTGAATGAATCTTTTTCTGCGCAGTCATTAGCATGTATCAGAAAATTGGAACTGGAAGATGATGACCCAAGAATTAATCTTAATGGAGGTGCCATTGCTTTGGGGCATCCACTTGGAATGAGCGGCACTCGGATCTTGCAAACAGCAGCCATCGAACTTCAGATAAAAAATAAAAAATATGCTCTCGCAACTATGTGCGTAGGAGTGGGACAGGGCTATGCTGTTATTATAGAAAATATTAATAATTATTAATTGATAAAAATAGAGAACTTAGATTATGCAACATGAAAATTGGTCATGCCCAAAATGTGATCACAAAGAATATGAAGTAGGTGAAATCAGGGTAGCAGGAAGTTTTTGGTCTAAAATATTTAATGTTCAAAATAAAAAATATGCTTCTGTTTCATGTTCAAAATGTTCCTATACAGAATTTTACAAGGGACAGCCATCTTCACGACTTGCAAATGTATTTGATTTCTTTACCACTTAATAATTATTAAGTGATATAAGAAGTTATAATTTGAGAAAAATAATATTAATATTTATTATTGGACTATTGATTTCTCAAAATAATGAAATGAACAATTTATCCAAAAATTTAAAAGTATTCGAACCGTACATAGGTAAAACTTATAAGGGAGAATTTTCTGAGTCAACACCTGAAAAGCCAGTTTTTGATGTTCAGTATTGGGAAAGAATTTTAAATGGTAATGGTATTAAAATTACTCATTCTGTAAATGATGGAGAATATGGTGGAGAATCAATTATAATGTGGGATTTGAAATCTAAAAGTCTTCAATCTTGGTATTTCACAACTGCAGGATTTTATATAGAGGCAACAGTCACATTTAAAGATAAAAAAGTTGTCTCTATCGAAAAAGTCACTGGAAACCAAAATGGTATCACTAAGATAAAATCAATAGTTCAATTACTACCAAATGGAGAAATGCACTCTAAGGCTCAATACTTTCAAGAGGGTAAATGGATTGATGGACATGAGATTTATTATAAAGAAGACTCTAAAGCAAAAATTATATTTAAATAAATTCTTTCCGTTTTTTTTTGGTACGGAAAGCATAATAATTATTAAATGATTTACGAATTTAATAAATATAAACCAGTCGTACATGAAAGTGCATTTGTTCATGATTTGGCAGCGGTGACAGGGAATGTTTACATTGGTAGGGATGTCTATGTGGGGCCTGGAGCTGCAATTCGGGGAGACTGGGGAGAGATTATTATTGAGGATGGCTGTAATATTCAGGAGAACTGTACCATTCATGTATTCCCCGGAAAGTCAGTCGTACTTAGAGAGTCTGCCCACATCGGGCATGGTGCTGTAATTCATGGGGGGAAAATTGGTAAAAACACCTTGATTGGAATTAACTCAGTAGTGATGGATGATGCGGAGGTGGGTGATGAATGTATTATAGGAGCCCTCTGTTTTATAAGAGCAGAAATGAAAATCCCAAATCGGAAATTAGTAATTGGAAATCCTGCCATCATTAAAGGTAATGTCCCGGATGATATGCTTGAATGGAAATCTGGCGGCACTAAAATTTATCAGCAGCTTCCAGAAGATTGTTATAATACATTGCGGGAATGTGAACCGCTAAGGGAAATACCCGCCAATCGCCCTCCTCAAATAACCAATTTTAAACCCTGGAAAGAGACAAAGAAATAATGG
>DPYO01000143.1:4138-4439 GCA_003535775.1 Fidelibacterota bacterium
TGGAAAGAGACAAAGAAATAATGGATTACCAAAATTATGCAATGGGGAAATGGATTAGTGGCGATGGCGATGGCATCCCTCTTTTCAATGCGATTACTGGAACAGAAATAGGCAGCGCTAATAGTAAAGGTTTAGACTTCGGTCAAATGATGGAATATTCCCGGAAGGTTGGCAGTCCGGCGTTAAGAAAAATGACTTTTCAACAGCGAGGATTAATGCTGAAAGCATT
Source organism: Fidelibacterota bacterium (assembly GCA_003535775.1). GTDB lineage: Bacteria > Fidelibacterota > Marinisomatia > Marinisomatales > UBA8229 > UBA8229. The sequence continues at coordinate 4,368 of DPYO01000143.1, forward strand.
GGCTCTTCATTTGCATGGCATTAAAGGAAAATTTTACGAATTGAGTGCTGCCACTGGCGCCACCAAACTTGA
>DPYO01000108.1 GCA_003535775.1 Fidelibacterota bacterium
TGGCTCTGCTTCTTCACCCAGTTTGAAAATTTCATAGGGTTTGCCCACCTGCCAGAGGGCAAATGCTTTCAAGCGGTCATGAAAACTTGGATAATGCTGATAAAATTGCGGAAGGATCTCTGAAACCTGCTCTTCATTTAAGGTCCAGGGTTTTGGTAATGAATTCACCCAGGTAGTTGAATTCGAATATCCCAGACAAAGGAATAAAGAGAAGATTATTGAAGAAGGTAGAAGGGAAAAAGAATTCATTATTTTTTTTCTTTTTTCATTAAATCAATCCCATTTTTTTCTCCAAATAAGTTTTGGATTTTTATCAGTAATACCCACTGCTTTATAAACTGCCGAATGAACCCTCTGCCGCCAGTCGAAATATTTTGGATCTTTCCACAAGCGGTCAGGATGGACTGCGTTTGTTAGGAGAATGACAAACATATCGTTTCCAGGATCGATCCACAATGAGGTCCCTGTATAACCAGTATGTCCAAAACTGCTGTCACTCAAATACACTCCACCGGAAGTTTTCCCATCCGGGCTGTCCCAGCCAAGACATCGTGAACTGCCCTCCACTACGTTTGCTTTAGAAGTAAACAATTGGACAGTTTCTTCCTTAAAGATCCGCTTCCAGCCATAGATACCGCCATTCAGCATCATTTGACTGAAGATTGCCAAATCGCTGGCCGTAGAAAATAATCCTGCATGGCCTGCGACACCACCGAGGCTATGGGCATTTTCATCATGGACATACCCCCGAATCAGTTCACCAGATAGATCACTGTATTCCGTGGGGACGATTCGTTTCGCCCTTTCTTTTGGTGGATTATAATAGGTTGAACCCATCCCCAACGGATCAAAAATCAGCGAATCCACCAACGAGTCCAGTGGAACACCGGCCACAGCTTCAATCATTTTACCTAAGGTGATCAAACCAACATCGGAATAAATTGTTTTTTCTCCCAGACCGATAGTCGGTTCCGTATTCATAACAGAATCCAATCGAGCTTTCGCATCGTCTTTCATCAAATAGTACTGCCTAAAAGGTGGCAACCCGGCCGTGTGGGTCATTAAATGGCGAATGGTTGTAGCTGATTTTTGATCGAAATGCTTTTTCTGATTCCCTCGAAATGCGGGCAAGTGATCCACAACTTTATCATCCAAAGATAGTTTCTTTTGATCCACCAACTTCATGACTGCTGACGTTGTAGCAATTACCTTCGTGATGGAAGCCAAGTCGTAAATATCACCCCGGGTTACGGCTTCTGATTTTTTATATGTATGGTATCCAAAAGATTCGTGGAGAAATATTTGACCACCTTTTGCTGCCAAGAGTACGCCACCTGGAAAAGCCGAGTCTGCAACGGCTTGGGATAAATACAGTTTTAACTGTCCGATATCAATTGAAATTTCTGAAGGACTGATTCGCTTTAATGTTTTTCCGGGTTTCCATTTTGAAGTCCCGTTTGGCCACTTTTTGGCCTTGATCTGGATACTAGTTCCATTCGAAGCAATCCCCGGGATAGTTACTGGAAGTATTCCAGTAATATCGGCTTCCCCTTTAATCGCATTCGCCGCAGCTGTTTGAAGAATGCCACTACTCTTATAGGCGCAGATATAAATGGGTGTATCGGGAAAATCTTGAATTAGATAGGGGCTCCCGAAACTGGTAATGACCACTTTTTCACATTTCTTTATTAATGCATTTACAAATTCAGCTTCAACTTTTGGCAGAAATATTTCATCTTTATATTCGGTGGGATTAGCAAACGCATTGAGAAAAACCAGCCCATTTGCCGGGATTTGATTGAGAATATAATCGGCTATAGATGAGCTGTCTGATTCATCTATCTGAAAGGAAATTACTTTTCGCCCAGTGCTTTTTAATTGCTTGGTGAAACTGCTTTGGCTATGATTATTAGGACCATCATAAAGATCAACCACGTAAAGTTTTTCATCGAGGGTCGGTTGTAAGGGTAAAATATCGTTTTCATTTTTTACTAAAGTGATAGCCTTCTTTGCCATTTCTTGGGCCAATTTAAAATTTGCAGCCTTTCCCATAGCGCGATGGGTATTTTCCGCCAAAATAGTTCTATTAAGGTGAAGGCCAACCTTTTCTTTCATCTTAAGGACTTTGAGAGCTGACGCATCAATTCGACTTTCGGATAGAATGCCATTTAAAACAGCTTTTTCGATTACGTCGATGGACTTCTTCAAATTTTGGTTTTGGATAATAATATCCGACCCAGCCTGAACCGTAGCAAGAAGTGCATATTCATCTGAATAATTTTTTACAATTCCCCCCATCCGCATGGCGTCTGTAATGATGACACCATCAAAATTCATTTTTTCTCTCAGTATATCTTGGAGCCAAAAGCTGGATAAGGAAGCGGGATTCTGGGCGTGATCCTGGTAATCAGGGGAATTCACATGAGCCACCATGACGGCATCGACGCCTGCGTCAATAGCCTTTTGAAATGGAGGCAATTCCACATCCCAGAGTCGCGCCGAATCGCTGGGGATTTGAGCCAATGAAGAATGTGAATCAGTTTCTGTATCCCCATGGCCGGGAAAATGTTTCGCGGTCGCCAGCATACCATAATCATGGAGCCCTCGAATAAATTCAACTGAATACCGATTAACCGAATCCGGTACTTCACCAAACGAACGCGTATTGATAATGGGGTTTTTAGGATTATTGTTCACATCCACTACGGGAGAAAGATTAAAGTGAATACCAACAGCGCGGCTTTCTTCCGCGGAAATTCGTCCAGCTTCATAAGCATATTGAGGATTCCCTGTAGCTGCAATGGCCATCATTGGCGGGAGTGTTACTGCGCCGGGATACCGTCGGCCTAATCCCGATTCAATATCCGCATCCACAAGAATTGGCACCTTGGATTTCACTTGCATATCATTAAGCATGGTAAGAGCACTGCCTGCATCGCCGAACCAAATATGCAGCACGCCAATGCCATCCGTGGCCAGATATTTTTGAAGGTCCTGCCATTGATTGCTTTCATAATTCATGAAGCGCATGTTCACGGAAACCACCATCATCTGGGCGATTTTTTCCCGCAAGGTTAAGTTTTTTAAGGTTCGTTCAGCCCAGGACTTCCGGAACAAAGACTGGCCTGGGCCGGCACAGCCCGCTAAAATAAAAACCAGAATAAGATAGAGGAGGAAGGAATTGGTTTTTTTTGTGAATGACATCTTTTGAAGAAATAAATTTAACAACAATTAAATAGTTATAATGAAACTATAAAATGGAACGTGTTATTATTTTTTGAAAATACTATTGAAAAACATCAGATGATATTCCAGCGAATTCACCCAATAACCCCAATCGTGCCCACCTGGTTTTTCAGAATAATTATGCGGGATATTCAATTCTAACAATTTTGTATGCAATAATCGATTACTTTTAATAAAAGCATCATCTACTCCACAATCAATGATTAAATGCGTTTTAGAATCTTTAAACTTATATACATTTGAGATGACAGAATATTGCTCCCACCGCTCCGGATATTTTTTAAAGGAACCAATTTTTTCGCCCAGCTCATATTTTTTTGTTGTGAATTGTAAATCGACTACACCGCTCATGCTTCCTGCCGCACCAAAGATATTGGAGAATTCCAGGGAAAGATAGAGTGCACCATGTCCCCCCATACTTAACCCTGTAATTGCCCGGCTGTTTCGTTGAGATATCGTCCTGTAGTTTTCATCAATATATTGAATCACTTCCTTGCCTACATGTGTTCTGTACTGACTGACTGGATCCATGGGGCTATCCAAATACCAGCTGTTGTATCCTCCATCGGGGCACACAATGATAAAATTATACTTGTCTGCATAATCTCTTAAATTTGTATGGGCTGACCAATCTTTGTAATCTCCGCTGTATCCGTGGAGCAGATAAACTACTGTAAAACGATCTAGAGAAGGATAATATTCATGGGGAAGAACGACCAGGCAAGGAATGTCCTTTTTCAAGGATTTGCTGTGGATTGTAACCGTTTCCTGAACTGCACCGTAAAGGCCGCAAATAAAGGTAAAGACTATAAATGTTCCAGTTATAGGTCTAAGTGTTTCCATGACAAACAAAAAGTTACCTGAACTATGGTTTAATATGCATTAGTTTCTGTTATTCAAAAAAACATTTAAACTTTTTAAATCCATAAACTATGATCACTGTTTTCTCCATACCTGATCGAAAGAACCAATCCATCCCGGACGTTCAAGATACAATTGATTCTATTTTAGCCCAGTCGGTGGCAACTGGACAAATTTTTGCCATTGGCGATGTTTTTAATGGTGTTGATCCTTCTGTTCAATTTTTATCAACCGAGAAGGTGAGCTATACGGAAGCGATAAATCAAGCTGTTCAGCAATCAGATGATC
>DPYO01000011.1:0-208 GCA_003535775.1 Fidelibacterota bacterium
TGATGGTCCTCCATGGCCCACAGAACCTGATGCTGGAGGTTCAACCCTGGAGCTGATCAGTCCAAACCTGGATAACAGCCTGGCAGAAAGCTGGCAGGCCAGTTATGTGATTCCCGGAGGAACTCCCGGAGGACCAAATTCTGCACATCCTGAGGATGTCTATGGGTGTACAGATGAGTCAGCATGTAATTTTAATCCGGATGCAACA
>DPYO01000011.1:601-2736 GCA_003535775.1 Fidelibacterota bacterium
GACTGTGCTGGCGATTGCGGTGGTGAAGCCTTTGAGAATGAATGCGGATGTGTGGGTGGTTCCACAGACCTGGAAGATGAGTTCTGTTACGGCTGTACTGATCCGGATGCGGTCAATTATGATCCAGAAGCTACCATTAGTGACGAATCCTGTGAGTATCTACCTCCAAGTGATGACCCGGATTTTCAAGTTTGCATGAATGCTTCAACTACTGGAACACAAAACTACGATTTGTGTTTTGGTGTTTCGCCCGATGCGACTGATGGATTTGATCTAGATATTGATCAATATGCACCGCCAGCACCGCCACCACCATCGTTTGATGCTACTTTAGCCTGGGATAGTGATCGGTACTATACACAGATTCTAGCTACTACCATAGAAGAACGGGTGTACGATGTTCAACTCCAATATGCAGAAAATAATTTAATTATTTTGGAATGGGATAACACTGGTTGGTCAGACATGATGACCTCCTGCTTGCTCCAGGATGCCTTCGGCGGCGTAATGTTCAATGTGGATATGTTAACTGATAACAGTTTGGAGTTGGACAATCCTGCTTTCAATACATTGAAACTAAAAATCACGCCTAGTGGTGACACAGAACCTCCTGATGAGAATCCCTGGGAAGGATTGGTTACACACACGCCTGCCTCCGGTGTCTTTCTGGGGCAGGCAACCATAGGAGGTGAACTAGCCAGTGAAGGAGACTGGGTCGCCGCCTTTGATGAAGGTGGAAATATCTCAGGAGCCCTAGCTCTCACCCTTTATGATAGTGATGCCTATTTAAACTTGGTTATTTATGGTGATGACATTACAACACCGGATGTAGATGAAGGGATAAATCCTGGCGAAGATTTTACATTGAAGATTTGGGATTCATCTGAGGATATTATTTGGAATTATCCCGAAAGTTTTGGTGGCTGGTATAACAATAATGGCGCTCCAATGGAAGGATATAATGATCCTTCTGTGGTGTATGATTTTCCTACTGTGATCATAGATGAAGTTTACCTAATGTCCAATTGGAACCTCATATCATTCGATATTGAGATTGAAGAGAATACCACTGAGGATGTATTCGCAGATATTATTGGTGATGATAATCTTGTGTATGTCACCGGATTTGGTGAAACAGGGGCTCAATTCTTTGATCCGTACGGTTTGCCATTCCTGAATACCTTGACGGAAATTAATCCAGGATTTGGTTTCTGGGTCAAAATAAACGATGGGACTACATTGGTTCAAGAAGGCATGGAAATGGGACAGGATTACTCCTTTAATATAATGGCGAGCTGGAACCTCATGTCCTATTGGCCACAGATGAGTATCACACCGCAAGATGCGTTTGCAGAACTCATTGAGGATGGAAATCTAATATACCTCACAGGGTTTGATGAAACAGGGGCACATTACTTTAACCCAAACGGCCTCCCTTTCCTGAATACCCTTACATCCCTTGATAATGGATATGGGTACTGGGTAAAGGTGAACAATGCAGTTGATGGATTCCAATATCCTACTGCAATGGCTGGCATGGCAAAAGCTGTGGTTCCAGATGTGAATCCTGGCATACACAGAACCAATAAGTTCATGTTTATTAATGGGACTGTAAGCTTTGATCATATTGATTATGTGATTGGTGACAAAGTATCAGTGTTAACTGAAGGCGGGTTACTGGTTGGAGAGATGGAAATACTACTGGAAGAAGGCAAACTGTACCTCAAGACAGGTGCTGTATATGGTGATGATATTACCACAGACATTATTGATGGTGCCATCGATGGAGAACGGTTGACCTTTGCCTATCGTGAATATGTTTCTGATCCTGTGGATATCAGGTTTTCAGGTGACATGGAACCAAGGAATCTTTCTCTGAAAATCAAGCATATTCCAGAGAAATTTTCTTTGGCCCAGAACTATCCGAATCCCTTCAACCCAATCACAAACCTACGGTACGATCTTCCAGAACAAGCACAGGTTACACTCACAATATATGATTTGACGGGAAGAGAGGTGACTCAACTGGTAAACACCACTCAAGAACCAGGTTTCAAATCTGTCCGGTGGGATGCTACTGACATGCATGGCAAGCCTGCCAGTGCTGGAGTCTATCTCTACCAGATTCGTGCTGG
>DPYO01000011.1:3084-4467 GCA_003535775.1 Fidelibacterota bacterium
ATGGTGCTGTTGAAATAACCCCACCCAAAGGAATAGGATTTAAGCAAGATCCCCGCCAAGTAGCGGGGGTTTTTGTATCCCACCTCTTTGTAAAAAAGTGGGGATTGGGTAAATTGAAATAATTATTAATTAAAAAGGAGATAGTAATATGGAATGGTATTTAAAAGTAGTTAGGGATAATTATTTTAATGTGTAAAGATCATGACTAGGAAGAAAATAAATACGGGTCACCACCAAAGATTAAAACAGCTGGGACTAAAAAAACCGCATAATTTCCATTCCAATTTATAAAATCTCCGATTAGTTTATTTTTATTTGTAGGGAAACCCTTGAATAAGTATGAGATGAAAAGAATATATTATGAAACTGGACAAAAATGAACACTTTAACACATAAAAACATAAACAAATAAAAAATATGGAAAAACAATCAGCATTAGAAAAGATCAATGCATTTCAGAAAAACACAATGACAGAACATATCGGCATTGAGATCACCGATTTCGGAAATGATTTTCTCAGCGGAAAAATGCCAGTGGATCATCGAACGATTCAGCCATATGGATTGCTCCATGGCGGTGCTTCTGCTGTCCTTGCAGAGTCGCTGGGGAGCATCGCTGGTTCGATGCAGATTAATCATGAAACCCAAGGTGTGGTTGGTGTGGAAATCAATTGCAATCATTTACGAAGTGCCAGAGATGGTTGGGTTCATGGAAAGGCAACACAGGTGAAGATTGGAAGAAAGATACAAGTTTGGAATATTGAAATAAAAAATGATGATGAGAAACTGGTGTGTGTGAGTCGGTTGACTTTGGCTGTGATTGAAAAGAGTTAACCACATAGACATAGAGAATACAGAGAATTATTGTGGCGGATAAAATTACATATAAAAAGATGGTAAATGGACTTATTTCAACGAAGATAGAACGATAGCTTAAGTTGAAGAATACTTACCCCAATGCCTTGGCAATCCTACCTCTTTGTAAAAAAGTGGGGATGGGATAAATTGAAGAAAGTTTTGTTTAAGGGATGATGGGTATGTTTAAATACATATAGGAGGCAAAAGAGAAATGTTTATAGCAATGAATCGATTTAAGATTGTCCTGAATAAAGAAGAGGACTTTGAGAATATTTGGAAAAATAGAGAAACCCATCTTGATAATGTTTCTGGGTTTATCGAATTTCATCTTGTTAAAGGTAAATCTCAGGAAACTTACACATTGTATGCATCCCACAGTACTTGGGATTCCAGAGAAGATTTTGAAGCATGGACAAAATCAGAAGCATTTCGATTAGCACATAAAGCAGGAGGACAACATAGTGAAATATATCTTAGTCATCCTGAATTTGAAGGTTTTGAAGTAGTTATTTAAAGGTAATGGAT
>DPYO01000116.1 GCA_003535775.1 Fidelibacterota bacterium
CCTGAAACCGGCTTGCTGGTTTCATCTTGAAGTTTAAACTGCAAATGAGTCTTGATATTTGGTTGGTCAACTACGTCCTCACCTACAATCACCGAATTAAAAACGGGGTTAGCAAAAACCAGGCTGAGTGTGTAATTATCATCTGCGGTGTCTTCAGGTTCCCGGTCATCACAACTGAGCTGTGGAAGGAGTGCAACAATAATTATCACATTGATTAATTTCCATAAATTTTTCATAACAGAGTCCTATTTGTCATCTTCTTTTAACATGATTGTTTTCTCAAGCTTAATCATGGCTTCATTTTTGGGTATTCCGCTGATATTGTCTTTCAATACAGAGGGTGTAATCTGAATAATTAAGTCAGTTTTTCTGTCCACCAAATCTGTGCTGGTAAACAACTTTTTACCTATCCATGGAATTTTATGAAGGAGGGGCAATTTATATACCGTATTTTTACGATCTTTGCTAATTAGTCCACCGATAATAATAGATTCTCCATCTTTTACGCGGATGGTTGTGGTGGAGGAACGGCTTTTTACCCGGGGAATATTTCGGTCAGGTCCTATAAATTCAAAAATGGAAGCAACTTCTGTTTCTACCTTTACGGTAATATCACCGTCCATGTTGACTGAGGGCAGGACTGTCAGTTTAATTCCCACTTCCTCGCGCTGAACCTGCACCTGTCCACCTACTCCACCGGAACTCAAAATATATGGAACGATATCCACCATTTTTATAGTAGCCTCCCGTCCATTAAGGGTAACTAATTTTGAATCTGCCAGAATATCCGCTTTATTGTCTTTGATAAGAAAATCCAGAGTGATGTCGAAAGCTGTCATCTGCCTGCTGAACTTCCCGGGAATCAAGTTATCCTCATTTAAGCGATTAAAGGGTGCTGTAACTGGCAGTGTACCAATAGTACCAGGATCAGGAACGACACTACCAGCTCCTTCGCTGAGTGCTTCCGCATTTTCAGCTAAGATATTTGTGTACTTAGCTAATTTTGACCAATCAATACCCAATTTTTTATCAATATCCAGGGCAACTTCAATGAGACGTGTTTCTAATAAAACTTGAATTGCAGGAACATCTATTCCTTCGATGACTCTTTTAATTTCGGCAATTTTTCTGGGTGAGGTATTTATCAGAAGCTTGTTTCCGGAAACATCAACCTGGATCTGCTTTGAAAGATCACTCAGGAGTTCCTTTACTTCCAGTGCATCGGCATATTTCAATTCGATTATGTGGGGTGTAATGCCTACTTCCTTGTCTAATTTTTTTGGGTCTGCGATTAAGAAGGAATTACCTACAATTTCATACCCAAGACCCACTGCTCTTACGACCAGGTTAATTGCCTCTTCTATAGGTACTTCATCAAGGTGGATGGAAATCTTATCCTGGGTATTTACACTCGGGTCAGTAACAATATTATATCCGCTTTCCTTCGCAAGAACTGTCAGGATACCTGGCAAATACGCATCCTCGGCATGGATGGTAACCAGAAAAGGGAGAGCACCTGCTCTCGTCGAGGTTGTATCTGTTTCTTCTCCTCCAAGAATAGAGAAAAATATTAACGTACTGGTTAATGTAATTCTGGAAATAAAATGTTTCTTCATTCTTTACTTGATGTTGTAATTGATTCGTCTAAAAGTGGTGTTAATATTTGAATGAATTTTTCCTGATTGTTTTTCAACAGGATGACCCCGTCACGCATAATGCTGACAATTTCTCCTCCATCGACAGAATCTCCTTCGACCAAAGTTAAATTTTGGCCCCTATACTGGATACCAGCATAACGGTTTTTTCCATTCGTTATTATATGTTTTACTTCCATCTGGGCTGTTCTTCTATTGCTTATTCTTCTTCCACCTGCATCTGTCAAATAAATGACGCTTGTGAGAAGCATGGGATCCTTTTCCATTGTGAATTTATATTGCAACCGTTTTTTCAAGCGGTTTTCAAGAAAATTAATAATGTTTTCTAACTCTTCATCTGTACCAATCCTAAGGTTTTCTGCTCTTTCGACAGCTTTATGCCACTTGTCAGCGACAGGATAGAGCTTAACTCCTGCCAAAACTACTGACAAAAATGTGAGCAATAAAATGATCACCCAAATAGTTTTTTGGCGCTTATTCATGATAAGAGTTTTACTTTAGATTTTATTAATGTTAAAGTGGAAATTTTTAATGTAATTTCCTGTTCCAATAAATCTTCTTCTTTCACTGTACTTTTTATGCGTTCAATTCCATTATTTATTGAGAATTCATCTACCGTAATTAATCTGGGTGAGCGCTCCATTTCAGCCAGAAAATTTCCCAGATTTTCAAAAGCACATTTGATAGTTAATTCATAGGGTGCTACATAGTAATTTTCTTTCTTTTCTCTGGCTCTTGGCCTGATCTTGAGTAAAGCAATATTGTGCTTATTTATCAAATTGGTTATTTCTTTGAGAAAAGGAAGAGAGGCGTCTTCTGCCAGGGAGTCTTCTATGGACAGAGCCAAGTTTCTGGAAAAGAGAGTATAAACCTGATCCAGTTTTTCCGCCAGAATTTTAGCGCTTATAAATTGTTCATTCAATTCAGTCTGTTTCAACTCCAATTTTTTCAATTTGATTGGTTTAGATCCAATAGAAAATTTCACACTCATCCAAAATAAGACTGTCAATAGAGCTGATAAGAGTAGGAATAAACTATTACGATTCATTTTGAAAGTTTTCTTTTTTAAAATTATTATTGACAATATCGGATGATTTCTTAGCTGATATTTTTACTTGTTTTGAAATATGTGGAACAGATTTTAATGTGGCTTCAATTTCAAAGGATACTATTTCCTGATTGCGGATTTTCAGCAATTCATGGTGTTTCAGTTTTAACCGAACGAAATTGCTGGAAAAATCCCGGTCTGAATTCAATGTGTGAATGAAATTTTCTATCTGCTCGAATTCTTTTTTCCCCTTATAAGTAGAAGCAATTCCCTGGATTAACAGTTTCCTTTTTTTGAATTTCAATCCTGTAAGAGACATGTCTATGAAGGTCATATTGCCCAGTCGTTGAAGGCAATCAGCCCACATAAAACGGTTATTTTCCAGTTTTGCCAGCATTAAAATATCCTGCTTAGAGAGATTTTTCCCCTTTTTCAGCAATTGGCTGATTTCATCTCTTATCTGCGTAATTTCACTCTCTTTGCGCTGGAGCAGCTTGTCGTAATTAATTCCCATATACCAAACAAAAACATTCCCTCCAAAAAGCAGTAACACGAGGATGGTCAATATAGACCAGCGCAGGCTTTCTCGGAAGCGGGCAGATCTAGATTGGTCCGACTCTACCTGATTCAAATTGATGAGAATAAAATTTTGTTTCATGCTTCAAACCCTTTTCGTACTGCCAGGCCCGTGGCTACAGCATATTGAGCAGGGTCTTCAATTGAGATATGATCCTTCATTTCCAAGTTGGAGAAGGGGTCCATGACCTGAGATTTTATTTGCAAATTTTCTTCCATATACTCCTTTAAGCCTTTAACATTTCCGCCTCCTCCACTCAGATACAAGGCTGAGAAATGACTTTGTTTGGAATTCTTTGTATAAAATCGCAATGTTCTGCGTACATCTTCTAGAAAAATATCAAGGGATGAGCGTTCTGCTACTGCAATAAGACTGGTATCTTCTGGTTGTTCAAATTCAAGTGCAGCAGCTCCTTCGTTCTGCAAATAATCCTGTGCTTTACTATAGGTTATGGATTTTTTTGTTGCAATGTCTTTAACGAGATCATGCATCCCTCTGGGGATATCCCGGGTAAAAAACATGTCCTGTTCTCCCCAGACAATCAAGGAGGTTGATACTGCACCTATGTCCAGTAAAATCACAGCTCCTTCTTCTGAAGACTGGTGGCTTTGTAAAAATGCATTCATAATCGCGATGGGCTCTAAATCAATAATGTCTGCTTTTAAACCGATGTCCTTCAGTAATTTTTGGTGGCTGGTTCTTACACCGTTGGTACAGGCAACCAGAATTACGTCTATTTTATCAGTTTCAAACCTATTGGGGCCAAGCACCTGGTAATCGATCACCGCATCGGTGCCATCCATTGGCATATGTTTTCTTGCTTCAAACATCATGGAGGCTTTCAATTCATCGGTGGACATGTCCATAGTGGTAATTTGTTTGATAGAAATATTGGAGCCACTAATCCCAGTAGTCAGATTTCGGAGGTGTTTTGGTTTTAAACTCATACGATTAATTAATTCTTTTACCGCCATTACAATTAAGGGAGTATCAATATTTTCCGGATCGAAGGGTTTGTTTTTCTCCGGGATTAATTTGCTGTCAACATTCAATAGTTTTAATCCATCCCGTGTTTTTTCCACCACGACCATTTTTACATACTGGCGTCCAATGTCCAATCCAATTTGCATTTTTTATTATCTAACTCTCTGGTTGATTTCCATAAGATTTTATTTTCAGAACGATCACACCGCTGGCTGTACTTTGGTCTGGATAGTAGGGAGGGGGATTATCCAATAAATTGTAGTCATAATTATAATTTTTATCATATCCAATATCGCCAGAATTATACGGGCCGGGAGAATTTCTCATCATATAACCTCTTTCCTGCTGAACAATGGACCCCCACAGGTTTACATATCCCCTATAATCAGTATTACCTGTATAAATACCTGACCAGTTTTCAGGCCTGACAGGATTCCGATGGCCGCCCCGGCCGTCGCCTAAAGAAAACTGCGGCGCGGAAGAATTTGGAGCATAGCAGCCGCCTGATGTAACAGAATTCTGCCAATAATGGCTAATAAAAGCTCCCTGCAGTGCCATTAAGGCACCGTTAATCACTATATGGCGACTATTATTTGGGCCAGT
>DPYO01000099.1 GCA_003535775.1 Fidelibacterota bacterium
ATTATTGATGATAAACTCACGGAAGGCTACGATATGAAACTGGTGGCAGGTGATCAACAATACGTAGAAGAGACTGTACTGAAAATCTTATCTGAAATACCCGAAGAATTTTCTTTGAGCCAGAACTATCCTAACCCATTCAACCCGCTGACTAAAATTGATTTTTCTTTGCCCAAAACAGGCCGAGTTGTGATTACAATCTATAATTTGTTAGGTCAGGAAGTGACAACACTGATCAATGAACGATTAAGTTATGGCTACCATACGATCACCTGGCAAGGAACGGATAGGATGGGTCGCCCCGTTGGATCTGGTGTCTATTTCTCAGAGCTAAAGGCAGCCGGAAATCGTAAAACCCGTAAAATGCTTCTACTGAAATGATGCAAATTATACAAAGAATTTATTGCCATATTTCTACTCTGTGTTGCGGTTATACAGGCGCAATTCGCCCTGCCTGCCTTTCAGGTAGCACATAAACCGCACAATTATGCCATTTGGAATGGGAGATCAATTTGGTAAGCAGATTGCATCTGAGATGTATTTTTATCTGATGGAAACGCGTAAATTACAATCTGTTAAAAAATAAATATTTTTTGAAATTTATAATTATTAACTTCTTTTTTGGAAAAGAGCAGCTCCTTAATGAAAAATATAATAACTAATATAATATTAGTTCTTTCTGCATCAAGTTTGTTTGCAGATGATCTGATCGTAGATAAAAATTCTCGTTCACAGTATCAAACAGAGAACTTACTTCGATTTGATCCTTTTGATTCCAACAATATTTTCGAAGACAACTACTTTTCTACAAAACTAACAAATGATACCATTGATGTTTCTAATAAAGGAATTGTTTTAGGATCAACCTTTACCCAGGAAGTTTGGATATCTCCGAGCCAAAAAGGTAAAAAAGATCAATTACTGATCGGTGACATTTTTCCAGATTCTAAGAATAGACCTCCTACAATATGGCTCTCTGATTATGGAAAAACCATTATGTATGGATTTGGCACTGGATCAAGCTATTATTCAACAACAGTAGATAGCGTTATCAGTACACCAGGATGGTATCATGTAGCTACAACCTTTGATGGTACCAATTATAAATTATTCCTAAACGGGGAAGAGGTGTGGAGTACCACTCGAAATAGGAACCTAATCCCAGCCAATACTTCTATCAAAACAATTGGCGTCAACTTTTTGGGAGAAATGGATGATCTTCGCCTATGGGACGTAGCTAGGACAGAATCTGAGATTAAGGCGGACATGAATAAACGATTAACCGGATCTGAATCGAACCTAGTAGCTTATTATCCGATGGATGTTAATAGTGATTATAAATTGATTGATCTCACCTCAAATCAGAATCACGGCGTTATAAAAAACGTTGAGGTGATACAAAAGTTTTCATCAAACGATTGTAATGCAGCCGATGGTACACTAAGCTGCCCCTATCCTACGATCAATAGTGCCCTGGATGATGCAAAACCTGGCGATCGAGTCCTTATAAAACAAGGACGATATTCAGAGTATATCAAAAGATTTGAGTTGAGCGATATTAAGATAGAAGGATACCCCGGTCACGATGTTATGATTGATGGGACTGTCTCTTTGGATAGCCAATGGGAGCCCTATAACCACAATGGTCACAGTGTTTATAAGACTGTTATAGATTTTGGCTCACTTTCTCAAAACAATCTTATGCCTGTAGATTCTGTTTACAGTGTATTTGTAAATGGCCGTTATATGATCATGTCCATGCCGGTTAATTTTAAAAATCCAACAGATCCAACAACAGGTACCCCGAATAATCCTGAGCCTGGAACAGTTTTCGATTTAGGCATATATTCGCCTGTAAGAAATAATTTAGGATATCAACCTGGAACACTTGCGGACTTGGATACTTTAGAGGAATGGTCATTCGACCCAGGTACGAGTACGTTATATCTTTATCCGAGTCCGGGCTATATCCCCACCTCTTCTAATGTCCGTATTAGAACCGGAAAAGTTATGGTTTCATTGAAAGACTGCAGTCAGATGGAGTTTAGAAATCTCCATTTTTTTTCTGGTTCAATCAAGACAATCCAATGTGATCACTTTGTTGTAGAGGACTCCAAGTTTTCCTTTAGTACTGATATGAAGGCCAATATAGGGAACAAAGTATATAGAGGTGAATACGGTATTCTTAGGAATTGTGTTTTTGAAAATATGAACAGTATGTCGCCTTGGACATTTCATGCTAACATGTATCCGCTTGTTGATAATGTACTATTTCAAAACACCGACTGGTTTAGAGGGACCGCCAATTATCCTAATACCGCTGCGAACTTTCGGGGATCTTATAGTGGGGGAGATATAATATTCGGGACAAGTGTGTGGCGCTATGTAACTGTGAAGGATGTCTTTGGCGCTGGGATCACCCCCGGATATCGATCTTTGGTGGAGTATAGCAGACTAGAGAATTTATATGAATTAATAGATGGCAGTGGAGTCCAAAGGAATGGTGCAAGTGCAACACTTTCAACGACAAGATATTCATGGATAATTAATGGTCCTGACCTGAATGGTATTCGATGGAATAGTGGTTGCGGTGGTACTTATGCCGATGCTCACCACGTTGTTTCTGTAGGTAACCGAAGGGGATTCCGATTGAAAGGGGATCATCATGATGCCCTACATCTTTTGGCATATGATAATGCCACTCTTGATGTCAGTCTTGCCGGTATTAAATATTGTGGTCCTGATAGATCAGGTCCTTCAGAGCCAGGGAATGTCAATTCAATTTTAAAAAATACCATTTCAGAAAATGGTCTTGATTGCGCAAATGTTGCTGCCTGTAAGGCTAAATATGAAGCAGATTCCTTAGTCGCAAATGGTAATTGGCTTTCGACAGCCTATCCGTATTATGGTGATGGACATGGTTGGAGTCATGTAGTAAACAATCTGGCGAATCCTTGGTTAAAAACTCGCGACAAGTCTGATGAAGATCTTATAGAAAAATTTGGTATAAATCCATGGAAGAACAATCAGATTCAAAACTATGATTTTCGTCCCAAAAAAGGATCAGTCCTTATTGATGGTGGAGTTATCATACCTGGTATCAATGATGGACAAGATCTAACTTTCAATCACGAACCGTCGTATCCAGGTCAGAACCGAAAATATGTCGGTGCAGCACCAGATATTGGACCCTATGAGTACGGT
>DPYO01000010.1:0-3936 GCA_003535775.1 Fidelibacterota bacterium
TTAGACATTGGAGTTGATTTTAATGCAGGCTGGAACCTGGTTGGTTTACCGCTTGAGGTTGATGAAGCCCACTACCAAATACTCTTTCCTGAAAGTGTAGAAGGAACTTTGTATTCCTTTGATGATATTTATGTTCAGGAAAATGAATTATTACATGGTTCTGGTTATTGGCTTCTCTTTGAAAACACCGGGAATGTTACTATAATTGGCAATGGATTAAATCAACTTATCATTGAATTAAACCAAGGCTGGAATCTCATATCAGGGATTTCTATTGAGCTTCCTTTAGAAAGCGTAGAAGATCCTGAAAATCTAATTATTCCGGGGACGGTTTATAGCTATGAGAACGTATATTTTCAGCCAGACAGTTTTCAACCAGGGAATGGGTACTGGCTCAGGTCTTTAGGAACGGGTGCCATCATACTAAATCAAAATTGAAAAGGATTATTTTATGAAATATACAATTCCCATATTGGTTTTATTTTTTAATACTCTGTTTGGTCAATGACCCTTGTGAACAAACCCCAGCCTCCCGGTCGGGACGGCAAACACAGGTATTGGTTTGGATAAGGGTGAATTACTCGTAGGGAGTAATTTTTCTTCACAATTTATTAATTGGAGACATGGTCCTTTACCAGATGATACAACCGGTGCCCATGACGGAAACCTCAATTCAAATATTGGAGATTTCAGTTTGAATTATGGTTTATCAGAGAATTGGAATATTGAAACCACTATGAGTTTCGGAATAAGAGGGATGGATTATTTTGGGCGAAAAACCGATCACCATCGTGATGAATCGAAAACGGGACTGGGAGATATTGGATTAACTCTTAGGTATATATCATCAAACATATCTTTTGGTCCTGGAACACGTCTTTTTTTCGGAGGAGGAGTAATCATTCCATCAAATAATACAGTTAAAAAAAATCCTTTCAAGATACCAATTAAAGAACATACTCATTTCGATATAAGTGAAGGAGCGTTTAAACTTGTAGGCGAAATTCAGTATTTTAAGCGGGACACATTACCTATTGTTATGGGTGGAATTCTGAGGTACTCCTCAGCTCTTACAGAAAATGATTATTCTTTTATACCAGGATATCAATTGGATGCAGTTGCCATGTTTTACTGGCAGACAAAACAGATTTTTAAAGGGATTCCTCAATTTTCACTCATTGGACAAAAAAAAGGTGTAGATCATTGGGAAGGTGATGTTGCACCAAATTCAGGGGGATTTATCTTACAAGGTGCCGCTGGACTCATGTGGAACCTGGGTCAACAACATTTTACATTATCAGTTAGAGTGCCGCTCTATCAGGCATTAAATATGGTAAATGAAGGATCTCCAGTTGATAATGATGCTGATATGTGGGGATTTTCTTTTAGCTATCGAACAGTTTTAACATTAGGTGATGAATAATTTAAAAGCTTTATTTATAAAAACATCCATAAAGAACAAACAGAAAGCCCCGCTCATTCGCGAGGCTTTCTATTTACAGGAGAATTTTAACTTAATTCTGTAAAACGAAAACTTACTGAGCTGTTACCAATAACTGGTCTGGTGTAATAACGTCTCCGTATTCTGCTTGAAGTCTATTGAGTTTATCAATTTGTGCTTGAAGCTCAGTAAAGTATAAATCCGGGATTTTCTGAGAACTTTTAATTTTACCGTATTCTTCCATCTGATATTCTAACCTAGAAATAATATTTCCAAGGTAAAGAGAAAACTGTTTATCATAAAGACTTTTCGTGTAGTTCTTATCAATCAATTCACTAAATAAGTCTTTCAACTTTTCATAGGTTGGAATTTTCCCGATTGGAGTATCTATTGCTTCAGCCTCACTGTGTTTAAATCTTTCTAACCAGGCAAGCCACACTTTTACATCCTGTTTTTCGCCAAGTAGCTTATCAGATTTCCCACCTCTTGCTTTATCTGTTAAAAAGTAGTTAAGCCCGGCCATAATCGGTTTTTCTTTCAATTTTTCATTATTGAATACTCCAAACTGAGATTGCATATAAGCACCAAGTTCACTTGGAACAAATGGCGCATTTGCCCATGGAGCTCGTTTAAGAGAACCATCAGCGCCGATTTCAGTTGCTGTAGTAGCTGAAACAATGTTCGCTCCAATTAATACGCCTTCATTTGCTGAATTTGCAATCCATACTGGAGGCATTGTGTCTGGATCTCTACCACTATACGTAATGATTTTTGCTTCAACTCCAGTCGAAGCTTCAGCTTTTGTATTCGCAAAGTTAGCAATATCTTCAGAATTTAAAGTTACACGTGCATTTTCATGTGATATTGGTGTATCTGGCAACATCGATTTTGTCCAATTCCCCTGGAAATTAATTCCCTCCTCCGGGATAGGCCTGCCATCATTAGTCCATCTTGCTTCACCTTCTTGAGTGATTAAAACATTAGAGAAAATAGCTTCTTTGCCGGGTGTCTTTAATAGGTTAATGATGTTAGGATCACTTTCTGCAGTCATATCTTTCAGGATTCCAAAGATACCGCACTCTGGGTTTACAACTGCTAGCATATTATCTACAAGTAAGAACTGTGCAAGGTCATCACCGATGAACTGATCTCCTGCCATTGCAGTGGTTGTTTTTCCACAACCACTTGGTGCAGCACCTACAATCCATGTCATGCGATCAGTGTCTTTTGGCCCTTTAACACCAGTAATAAACATATGTTCAGACAGAGTGTCAAATTCACCTTCTTCAATTGCACGTTTAACCGCTCTGTTAACAGCCAATCTATGGTGACCTTTTTTCATAAGAAGTGCGTTACCAGCATAGGACACTTCAAATGCAATTGTCGTTTCTTTTTTCAGATCCATAAAAATACGTCCCTTTTCAGTATCAAGGGTTCCGGTACTATGAAGATTTGTAAAATAAGTGTCTGTTAGATCCATTTGTTCAAAGAAACCTTCAAAATCATTTCTGTAAAGAATCCCAGCGCTGTGTGCTACATATGCAGAATCAGTCATTTGTACAACAGGAAATGAGAGGGGAAATCCTTTGGGCCCTCTCGTATATAGTGATATATACATGGTTCTACCATTCATAATATTTATCATACCGTTCCTAATTTCCTTAACAGCATCTGCTCTATCCATACCCTTTGCTAAAGCACTAAGGTTGCTTCCTTCATCTTTAATGTAGTATGTATTAGCAACTATTCTCCCCTGTTCTTTCACTGGATCCATGTGGTAAGTGTGCCCCTCTTGAGCCATGGCTGTTTCTTCTCCACTGTTAATAGCTGCCTGCCTAATTGCGGCTTTATCTGTTGCACCCATATCTATGAAGATTTTTTTAGGTCCAGTTAGTTCAATAGCTTCGGCGATTCGATCTAACAGCTTCGCGCTTGGTATCCGGGCTAGCTTTCCTAAATTAGAATCATCCATCTTGCTTGCAATAAATGCGACTTGCTGTAAAATGCCCTCTTCGGTCGTATCTGCTTTTAGCGAAAGGCCTAAAATTTCAAGCCTTGTATTAAGAACGTTAACGAGGTCTGTTATATCAGGAGAAATCACTTTTAATTTTTATGTCAGTTAATATTTATGAGTGATATGTCGTTGCTGTTAACTTCTTAATATACAATAATGAAATGTTTATTTCAGTTTAAATAATTAATGATTGATTGAAAAATAGGGTGGTTTCTTCGTGCACCACAAATAAGAATTGGAAAACTATTTTATTAGTAATGCTAATAGCACTATGATCTAACCTATAGGTTGAATAATCTTCCCATTTATCCTGGAGAAAGAAACTCCTCTGTGATCAGTGACTAATTTGATCTTCAATGACTATCCTTCCGCTTGTAATTGGATGATCCAGTCCTTCAATGAGTAATCCCAAATTATCGCCAATTCCAGTGACTTTACCTTGAGCTATTTCTTCGCTCTGTTCTGTTGAAGTATCCGTAAA
>DPYO01000010.1:4340-4834 GCA_003535775.1 Fidelibacterota bacterium
CTGATAGTTATCATCCAAAATAGTGACCAGACGATCCAGTATAATCTTCTGTGAAAAGTCGTTTTTCTCTGCTACAAAATCAAATAAAGAAGCCGCTACCTGATTAAATCTGCTGGGAGTTATCAGGGGGGTCGTTTCTACATTTAGCCCTATTCCAAGCACAGCTCCTGTGATAATATCTCCCATTGTCTGTGTATAAGCAAGAACACCACATACTTTTTTTGAATTAATAACAATATCGTTAACCCATTTAATCGATGCTCTTCCAGTCAATTCTTTTATGGAATCAATTGTCTGGATTACTGATACCGCCGATAAAATGATGAACCCGCCTGCAAAATATTCTATCTCCTGGTTTGGTGAAAGATAAGCAGATAGGTGGATATTCCCGGGTAAGGTCACCCATGGTCGATTTTTAAAACCGTGAAAATGTTTTCCTGATCCTGCAAGGCAGAGTATTCCACCCGGCAGCTCTGGTTCAGACTGAGAAATTT
>DPYO01000010.1:5180-5358 GCA_003535775.1 Fidelibacterota bacterium
AATCAGGGTATCATACTGCGATGTAAGAGCAAATTCTAAAATAAAAAAATATTTCCAGTTGCCTTGCCTATTGATTTCACCTACGAAAAATGTATTATTTTTTATCAATTTTTCTGCCAGGGATTGGATATTTTTATTCAATGATTTCTTCCTAATATTTCTCCAATTAGGCTTTTGA
>DPYO01000111.1:0-1289 GCA_003535775.1 Fidelibacterota bacterium
GTGGATGAAGCTATGAACGGACATTGCGACACCATAGACGTTACTCTACATTCTGATGGTTCTTGTTCTGTTAAAGACAACGGCCGAGGTATTCCTGTTGATAATCACCCAGTCTACAAAGTTCCAGCCCTAGAGATAGTTATGACAAAACTTCATGCAGGGGGGAAATTTGATAGTGATACATACAAAGTATCTGGAGGTCTTCATGGTGTTGGTGTTTCTGTAGTCAATGCGTTATCAAAATGGGCTACAGTAGAAGTACATAGAGATGGTGGAATTTATTTACAAAAATACAAATTTGGAAATATAGATACTAAGCTTGAAAAGATAGGTGATAGCGAATATCATGGCACTACAGTTTCTTTTATGCCTGATGATGGCATATTTGAAACAATTAAATTTGATTTTTCAATTTTACGTTATCGTCTGCGTGAATTGGCCTATCTCAATGCCGGAATCAAAATTAGCATTTCTCAGGAGAAGGGAGAATCTGAAACATTTCAATATGAGGGGGGTATTTCTGAATACGTAACTTATCTCAATGCGGGCCGCACAGCTTTAATGAGTAAACCTCTTTTTGTTTCAGGTGAAAAAGACCAAGTTCAAGTTGAAGCTGCATTACAATGGACTACAGCCTTCCGTGAGAATATTCATACATTCACAAATAATATAGCCACTAGAGAGGGAGGTACGCATTTGTCAGGTTTGAAGACTTCCTTGACTCGAACAATCAATAGTGTTGCTCGTAAACGAAAGCAATTGAAAGAAAAGGATCCTCCTTTAGATGGAAATGATGTCAGAGAAGGGCTCACTGTAATTCTTTCAATAAAAGTTCCTGAACCACAGTTTGAAGGTCAAACAAAAACTAAGCTTGGCAATTCTGAAATTAAGGGTATAGTTGATACAATAATGTCTGAATGTTTGTCAGATTTTTTCGCGGAAAACCCGTCCGATAGCAAAATAATCATATCAAAATGTATTCAAGCATTTCAGGCTAGAGAGGCTGCAAAAAAGGCTCGAGACCTAACAAGACGAAAAGGGATTCTTGAAGGTGGAGGTCTTCCAGGTAAGTTAGCTGATTGTCAGAGCAAAGACCCGGCCTTATCTGAGATTTTCATTGTTGAGGGAGATTCTGCAGGAGGTACTGCTAAGCAAGGTCGCGATAGAGGTACACAAGCTATTTTGCCATTGCGTGGTAAGATTTTGAATGTTGAAAAATCGAGAATTGACAAAATATTAGCCAATACAGAAGTTATGGCCCTAATCACAGCAATGGGTTGCAATATAAC
>DPYO01000111.1:1693-2778 GCA_003535775.1 Fidelibacterota bacterium
GGATCCCATATACGAACTCTCCTTTTGACTTTCTTATATCGTCATATGCAAGGTTTAATTCATGCAGGATATGTGTATATTGCTCAGCCACCCTTGTATAAAATTTCGAAGGGCAAAAAGTTAGATTACGCATACGATGACAGACAATTGGCTAAACTCACAAAAGAATATGGTTCTGGTTATTCAATTTCAAGATATAAAGGTCTAGGAGAAATGAATGCTGGGCAATTGTGGGAAACTACCATGGATCCTTCTCAAAGAACATTACTTCAAGTTACAATAGAGGATGCTGAATTAGCAGACAAAGCCTTTGAAGAATTGATGGGTGATGATGTTCAAAAACGTCGTGAATTTATTGAAGCTAATGCAACTAAAGTAGCCAACTTAGATATTTAGCTTAATTCAGCCATAACTTTTGGAAAAGCTTCAACAAATCTTTTGACTTCAGGTGTAGGAATTGAAAACGAAACCCTGATAAAATTATCTCCAAAACGGGCTGAAACATAATTTCCAGCTCTAACAAAAATATCATACTTGTACAATAATTTGTCTTGAACATCCTGTGGATTGGCATTGTGTTTAGAAATGTCTATAACCATCATACTAGCTGCTGAAGGATAAACGGGTAATTCAACGCCATCAATTTTGTCTACAGCCTCTTTAATCAAACTTTGATTGTGCAAAGCAGTCTTAACCAATCCTGGCAACCATTCTGTTTTAGTTTTCAATGCTGCAATTGATGCTCTTTGACCAATTACATTTATGCCTAAATCCGAAACCATGGTTTCTCTAACATCACTAATAAAATCTTTAGGACCAACTAGAGAACCAACTCTCATTCCTGCTAAGCCACAGTTCTTTGAAACTGAATATGCAGTTATAGTCTTTTCAGGTAATAAATCTGCAGCTAAAGTATGATTTGGGGCAAAATCCCGATAGGTAATGTCATCAATTACCCAAATATCATGATCCTCAGCTACTTCACATATGGCTCTTTTTTCATCTTTAGGATAGGTACTTCCAAGAGGATTTATAGGATCGATGAGGAATATTGAACGGGTTTTTGGATTAATCGCATTTTTTAT
>DPYO01000179.1:0-1593 GCA_003535775.1 Fidelibacterota bacterium
TGAAACAACATCTGGAAGCTGGTGCAAAACGAATTGTCCTGACAGTGCCAGCAAAAGATGAAATCGACTACACTGTCGTGATTGGAGTAAATGAGAAAGGATTAAACTCTGACCATAGAATCATTTCGAATGCCAGTTGTACAACAAATTGCCTTGCGCCAATTTCTAAAGTTCTGAATGATGCTTTTGGAATTGAATATGGTGTGATTAATACGATTCATGCATACACAAATGATCAACGCTTGGCTGACGTTCCGCATTCTGATTGGCGGAGAAGTAGGGCTGCGGCTGAAAACATTATTCCAACTACTACAGGAGCCGCCCGTGCTGTCGGGAAAGTACTTCCTGAGCTAGCGGGGAAACTTGACGGTATTGCCATGCGTGTGCCGGTGGCTGATGGTTCGGTAGTTGATTCTGTGTTTCAGTTGAAGAAATCCGTAACTGTGGATAAGATCAATGAGGTCGTCCTGAAAGCATCACAGACATCTGGGCTTGAGAGAATATTAGAGTACTCAACTCTGCCGGTGGTATCAACAGATATCATCGGGAATCCGCATTCGTCTATTTTTGACGCACCATTTACACGGGTTATAGAAGGTAATTTTGTAAAAACACTGAATTGGTATGATAATGAGTGGGGCTATTCAAATCGTGTTGTCGATTTGATTGGACTCCTTGGGGGTTTCGATTAAAATATTAACAGTTCAAAATACATCAATATCGTTTATACAGTTTATAGAGTAGATATTTTATAGATTTAAACAACAGCCTTGTAGAAAATTACAATAAACCTCGTTAATTAAAACGGGGTTTATTATCATATTAAGAATCAAATATTTTTTAGAACAGGAGTTGTAAATTACCGTAATGAAATTGAAAGCAATCCTCCAAAATAATTTTTTATTTTTCTCATTACTAATAACAGCTAAATTTCTTTGAAGGATTTTATGGATCAAAAACGTGGGATATTATTTGATTTGGATGGTGTTTTTTATGTGTCGAATCAAGCGATTGATGGAGGGCAAAAACTCATTGATTCACTAAGAAACAAAAGTATTCCTTTCAGATTTCTTACAAATACAACCACAAAAACCCGAAGAGAAATAAGAGAAAAACTTGGCAGTTTTGGTTTACTAATTGATGAAAAAGAAATATTCAGTGCTGCCTACATAGGAATAAATTACTTACGGAGCATTGGTTCTCCTCCTTGCCATCTTTTGATTCATGATAATATTTATTCAGACTACTCTGAGTTTGATGTACATGACAGGAAACCGGAATTTGTTGTAATTGGTGACAGGGGAAATAAGTGGAATTATGATGATCTCAATAAGGCATTCAGGTATTTGATGGAAGGTGCTGGGCTTATTGCTCTTCATAAAGGGAGGTATTTTCAAACTTTACAAGGACTAAAAATTGATATTGGCGCTATAATTACCGGGCTGGAATATTCCTCTGGCCAAACAGCTATATGCTTAGGAAAACCTAACCCAAATTTTTTTCAAACGGCACTTGAAGATATTTCAATTGGAAGTGGAAAAGCTATTATGGTTGGTGATGATTTGATTAATGATATTGGCGGAGCTCAAAGAA
>DPYO01000179.1:1985-3965 GCA_003535775.1 Fidelibacterota bacterium
TTAAACCGGATTTTATCATTGAATCAATTAATGAATTGGAAGATATACTCTCATTAATATGAAATACAAAAATACTCTATTTTCGAAAAACTTATTGAGTTGGTATGATATAAATAAAAGAACATTACCATGGCGGAGTGAATCAGATCCCTATCGAATATGGTTATCTGAAATAATGCTTCAACAGACCCAGACCCAAAGAGTGAGTCATTACTACTTTAAATGGTTAAAAAGATTTCCTTCTCTTAAATCTGTTGCAAAGGCTAAGGAAGAAAGTTTATTAAAGGTTTGGGAAGGTCTTGGCTATTACAATCGATGCCGTAATTTTCATAGTGCTGCCAAGACTATCCTAAAAGATTATAATGGTAAAATACCTAATGAATATGAGCTATTCAGGGCCCTTCCGGGCATAGGTGATTACACTGCAGCTGCTGTTTTATCAATAGCTTTTGATATTCCGCTTCCTGCTATTGATGGAAATATAAAACGTGTGATGGCACGGATTCTAAAAATGAAAACCATTACAAAATATAATTTTAGGCGGGTACAAAAGGAGTTAGAAAAATTTATTGATAAAACCCGACCAGGAGATTTTAACCAGGCCTTAATGGACCTGGGCAACCAGATTTGTCGCCCTAACCAGGCTCATTGTTATGCCTGCCCTATGAATTCTTTCTGTAGAGCTGCACGGACCGATCATCCGGAGCAATATCCCCGGCCTAAAGTATCTAAAGATATTCCTCATTACGATGTTGTTGTGGGACTGATATGGAAGAAAGGCCGTTTCCTCATATTAAAACGGGACAACCGAAAACATTTGGGAGGACTTTGGGAACTCCCGGGAGGGAAAATTGATTATAGAGAAAGCCCTGAGAAAGCCTTGATACGGGAAATCAAAGAGGAATGTAATGTAGATGTTATCTTGGGAAAGAATACCGAGCCAATTAAACACCGATATTCCCATTTTGCCATTACAGTAAGAGCATTCCATTGTCAATTACATAATGGTAAGAAAGTTTTTTCAAATCAACCCAACAGATGGATAACACCTCAACAAATAATTGAATTTCCTTTTCCAAAAGCTAACCATAAGCTTTTCGCCAAAATAAATTTTGAGGCTGATAATGTTTAGGACTTTAATTTCTCTGATTTTATGGCCCCTGACGTTTATTGTTTTTACTTTTGTTGTGGGGGGAGGGTATCTGTTTTTACTTTTATTTATTCATCCAGAAAAACTTCATCCTTTTGCACGAATTATATGTCGAATACTTTTAACAACAGGTGGTCAATGGCTCTCTGTGCGGGGGACGCCTCCTCCGAAAAAAGGGCAGCCATATTTGTATCTCTTCAATCACCAGTCATTGTTTGACAGTTTTATGCTTGCAGCGGCTATTCCTCATTATATTACGGCTGTAGGAGCAAATAAACAGTTTAGCTGGCCAGTATGGGGTTATCTTGTAAGGCGATATGGTGTCATTCCAATTAAACGAAGGAAACTGAAAGCTGCAATTCACAGCTTACACTTAGCTGAAGAGGCTGTTCAAAAAGGAACTTCTTTTATTATTTCACCGGAGGGTACCCGTACGCTAACAGGAGAAATGGGACAGTTTAAAAAAGGCGCTTTTCATGTGGCAAAAAATACCGGTATTACCATTGTTCCTGTTGGTATTCAAGGAGCCTTTGATGCTAAAAACAAAAATGATTGGCGGTTAACACCAGGTATACTTACGTTACATTTTGGGGAATTAATTAAGAAAGAGGAGTATAATAATATGACTGTAGAGCAGTTAAGAGATTTTACTAGAAATAAAATTAGTGAATTAATTCAATCTAACTAGACTAACGGTTAGCTAGTAAAGAAATTTAACAGATTAACTAAAGGAAAAACGTATGAGCTCAAAGATTTCATTGAAAACAATTAAGGAATATCAAAAAAGCATTGAAGAAAATGCTCAAATTAAACTGGCACGAAATGCAGCG
>DPYO01000179.1:4350-7144 GCA_003535775.1 Fidelibacterota bacterium
CATACATTTTCTGAAATGGTCAGCGGTCAGTTAGAAGTAACTAACCAGAAATCAAGCGGGAGGTGTTGGGGGTTTGCAGGCCTCAATCTTTTCCGGATTTATCTGGGGCGGAAATATAATTTGAAGCAGTTTGAATTTTCTCAAAGTTATTTTATGTTCTGGGATAAAATTGAAAAAGCCAATTATTTCCTAGAAAACGTTATACAGACTTCTGTAGAACCGTGGAATAGTCGACTTATAATGTATTTATTGGAAAACCCGATTCAGGATGGCGGACAATGGGACATGTTTGTGAACCTGATCCGGAAGTATGGTGTGGTACCACAAACGGAGATGCCGGAAAGTTTTCAGTCCAGTAAATCTATGCGTATGAACCGAATGATTACTCGCAAACTCCGGGAGTTTGCCAAGTCCCTGAGGGAAGCTTATAACGAAGGGAAAAACTTAACAGTTCTCCATAGGATGAAAAAAGAAATGTTGGCAGTTATTTATCAAATGCTTGTCATTCACCTGGGGGCCCCTCCGGTTCGGTTTGATTGGCAGGTGAGAGATAAAGATAAAAAATTTCACCGCTTTGAAAATTTAACTCCAAAACGATTTTTTTCAGATCACGTTGGACTAAACCTTGATGACTTCACCTGTCTGATAAATTGCCCCATGTCGGATAAAACCTATAATGAAGTGTATACTGTGGAATATCTGGGAAACGTAGTTGGGGGAGATATCATCCGATATTTGAACCTACCCTCTTCCCGCTTGAAAGAGTGCGCTGTTCAGTCTATCCGCGATGATGATCCTGTGTGGTTTGGCTGTGACGTGGGCAAGTATTTCCATCGCGACCTGGGTGTTATGGATATGGATTTGTTTGATTTTAAACTCTTTTATGGCACAGATTTTCCCATGAATAAGGCAGACCGCCTGGAATATGGAGACAGCCAAATGACTCATGCCATGCTGTTTACCGGAGTGGATTTGGATAAAGGAGGGAAACCTCGAAAATGGCGTGTGGAAAACAGTTGGGGCAACAAACGGGGAGACAAGGGATACGATATAATGACAGATAAATGGTTTGATGAATATAATTATGAGATTGTAGTTCATAAAAAATATTTGACCGATGAAGAATTAGAGATTTATCAAAGAGAGCCGGTAAAGTTATCGCCATGGGATCCTATGGGATCTTTAGCAAGATAACGTTTCTTTTATTATTGTGAAGGATAAATTTCTTCTATCGCCTAATGTAACTTTTCTTAACCATGGTTCATATGGTGCCTGCCCGCAAACTGTGTTTGAAAAATACCAGCACTGGCAAAAGGAACTTGAACGCCAGCCTGTACAGTTTATGGCAGAAGATGTTTATACACATCTAAAAACAGCACGGGGGAGTTTGGGTGAATTTGTTGGATGCGAAAGTGATGATTTGTTTTTTGTCCCAAATCCAACCACAGCAGGAAATACGGTCATTAACAGTTTGGACCTGAAGCCGGGTGATGAAATTTTGACTACAGATCACGAGTACGGAGCCCTTATCCGGGCGTGGGAGGCTTATTGTACTATGTCAGGCACAAGACTTATTCAGCATGATATTCCCCTTCCGGTTACCACCCATGATAAATTTACCGAACATTTTTGGGATGGTGTTACTGATCGGACAAAAGTCATTTTTATAAGCCAGGTTACGAGCCCAACTGCACTTATTTTCCCTGTACATGAAATTTGCCAGCGTGCTCGTGAACGAGATATTCTGACCATCGTTGACGGTGCCCACGTTCCGGGTCAGATTCCACTGAATATTTCAGAAATTGACCCGGACGTGTATATAGCCGCTTGCCACAAATGGCTTTGTGCTCCAAAAGGATCGTCTTTTCTCTACGTACGGAAATCATTTCAAATAAAGGTAAAGCCTCTGGTGGTTAGCTGGGGAAGTGAGGGGACTGATCCATCTGGATCGCCTTTTTTGCTGGAAAACCAGTGGCAGGGAACTCGGGACATGAGCGCATTCTTGACTGTTCCCGAAGCAATAGCATTCCAGCAGAAGAACAACTGGGATAAATTGACTGTTCGTTGCAGACATCTTGTTAGAGAAACCCGGGAACGTTTGGATGAATATTTTACATTGAACCATCTTTGTCCCAACACTGAAGAATGGCTTGGACAAATGGCAAGTGTGGAGCTTCCAATTGAGGAACCGGAAAAATTAAAAAATGCTTTAATGAAGGAGTATTCCATCGAGGTCCCCGTTTTATTGTGGAAGGATAAAACGTTTTTAAGATATTCATTCAATGTGTATAGTTCTCAACAGGATGCTGATTTATTAGTTTATGCATTGAGGAAATTAGTATAGTTGAAAAAACTCTTTTTTCTATTTAATTAATCCAGAAGTACTCAACGCTTTGTGCCAGCAATTGACTTTACTTTTTTGTTGATCTTTCGCTAATGAAGGATGAAGTGTTAAATTAAAATAAGATTCTTCAAGTTTTGAAAGATTTTTTTCTTTAGGTCGTATTAGTTGATAAACACCATAAGCAGTTCGATCTTTCATTGTGGAATGACATACTGGTAGATTAGTCAAGTCTGCAATAAACTGTAATAGAGGGGACCGGGCACCTCCACCGCTGGCAGTTAATTTTTTTGGCCAGGATCTCGCAATGGTTTTTATCTGTTCAAGGATATCATATGTCAGGAACCCGATAGATTCCATTCCTGCCCGAATTATATCATTGGGATCAGAAGTGTCAATCCCCTTATAAATATCTGGAAAACCGCTGGTCCAATAAGGCGCTGCCAGACCTGT
>DPYO01000148.1:0-1214 GCA_003535775.1 Fidelibacterota bacterium
TGCAAGGGTCAAAGATGCTGCTTATGATTTCTTTTCCTACATGGCACAGGCAAAGCAATCCAACGTGGATGTCACCATCGGGATTACCGGAATGAACCCATACAGGGTTTCCCAGTTCGAGAAACTGAGCAATTGGACCAATGCCGGATTCAGCAAAGCTAGTGCAGAGAATTATCTGGGCGCCATCAAGGCAAGTCTTAATAGCCCCAACATGATTCTCGATTTGCGGGTTCCCAAGAATCAGCGCTACCAGCAGGTCGTTCTTGACACAGAGGTTCACCGTTTCCTTTCCGGTGAAATCAGTAAGCAAGAGGCCATGCAGCGTATCGAAGACGGTTGGGAAGAAGTGACTGAAGAGATGGGTCGCGATGGGCAGTTAAATGCTTATCGAAACACACTCGGTTACTGACCTCATGTTTTACCCAATCCGGGAAACCGGATTGGGTATCTTTTATGACTCAATCAAATTCAATTGAAGAACGACTGGACCGTCAAGCACCAGCAGTTTTCATCATGCCTGCTGTGTTGATAGTACTATGTTTTTCCATTTTCCCTCTTATCGTTTCACTCTTCGTTTCTCTTTCACGTCTCAAATTCGTAAGGGGGGGGATCGAGGCAAAATACATCGGATTTCTGAATTTTAAGAAACTGCTGTTTGGCAGTCAACAATATCATTTCTTGGGCAAATTTGATCAATTGACAACAACGGGATATGTAATCATGAGCGTTTTCGTGATTCTAATACTTGTCTGGTTTTACCGATATTTCAGGTCCATCAACTTTAGTCTTGTAGGAACTATTGGACGGTTTGTTGTAGCCACAGGATTATTCTTTCTGTTGATGCTGACTTTAATTAACCTGACCACTCCGAAAGGACTTCCAGGAACACTTGTGGTTACTTTAACCTATGTCATTCTTGGAGTCATCTTTCAATTCCTGATCGGACTCGGACTTGCTCTGCTCTGCGTAAAGAAAATCAGAGGGCGGTCTTTTTTCAGGATGGTCTTTTTTATCCCCATGATGATCACTCCAGTTGGCATTGCGTACTTGTTCCGCATGCTGACGGACATGACGAAGGGTCCCTTTGCTCCCGTGGTGATGTGGTTAGGGATGGAAGAAACTTCATGGGCAGTAATTCCCTGGGGGGCACGAATTGCAGTTATGATTGGTGATGCATGGCAGTGGATCCCGTTTATGTTCATTGTCCTGCTTGC
>DPYO01000148.1:1615-2898 GCA_003535775.1 Fidelibacterota bacterium
GATATCACCTGGCCCACCCTTTTACCTGTCAGTGTGACCATCATCCTGATCCGACTGATTGAAGCATTCAAGATCATTGACCTACCGAATGTGATGACCAACGGAGGCCCCGGGATTGCCACAGAATCGCTCTCTCTACATTCCTACTTTAATTGGCGGACGATGGATCTCAGCGGCTCCGCAGCTGTAGGGTACCTTTTGATGGTGGTTGCGGTTTTTATCTGTCTTTCCTTTGTGAGTCTGGTTAAAAAACAAGTCGAAATTGCACAACAATGAATATTTGGCAGCAGATAACGAAAAAAAGAAGTTTTGAAGACTCTTCAGTTTTGGAGAGCATCCTTTCTTATCTCATACTTGGGATCTGGGCCTTTATCTGTATTTTTCCCATTTATTGGGTGCTGGTGACTTCGGTCAAGGAACCGCATGTGGTTAACCAGGGGCCTTTCTACATCCCGTTTGTCGATTTTCAACCTTCTTTGCATGCATGGGAATTTGTTTTCATGCAGGAATCAATGAATACTCTCCGTCCGTTTTTCAATACGGTTATAATATCACTGATCAGCGCATTTATAACTCTTTTGATAGGTAGTATGGCAGGTTATGCGCTGGTCCGGATTCATTACCGTCCGAAGATTGTCTCGATTGCATGTTTCATCCTTATTTTGATTTTGGCAATTTTATTGATCACCAGGATGGGACTGGATTGGAGGATGGTATTGACTTCTGGTACAGCTATTTTTCTTCTCTTCATTTTTACATTGTCACGAAGATTTAAAGCCTCTCTGGGTAACAACGATATCGGCTTCTGGATGATTTCCCAAAGGATTCTGCCTCCTGTTGTAGTGGTCATTCCAGTCTATATATTTTACCAGCAGCTTGGCATCTTGGACACCTATCTGGCGATGGTTATTACATACGTGGCAATCAACATTCCCATTGTGGTCTGGCTGATGCGGGATTTCTTTTTCAGCATTCCTGTAGATCTTGAAGAAAATGCCGCACTAGACGGAGCTTCACGATATAGAATTTTCACCACTATTGTTCTGCCTCTATCTAAACCTGGGCTTTCAGCAACCTTCATGCTGGTGTTGATACTCTGCTGGAATGAATATCTTCTTTCACTCTTTATTTCGATGACAGACACTCAGACACTTCCTTTAATGATTGCATCTATGAATACAACACGTGGTCCTCAATGGTGGTACATGTCTGTGATTATCATTCTAATGATAATTCCTGTAATCTTGATTGCCCTGTTTTTGTATCGATTCATCGTCAGAGGG
>DPYO01000178.1 GCA_003535775.1 Fidelibacterota bacterium
GGTCTGAGCCTGGAGTTTTAAGAAAAAAAAATAATCTAAAGTTGCTTTAATAACAGTAGTTCTTGATGCCCTTTTTATAAGAAATGTGACATACATCACATTACTTATTTTTATTACTGTAAATAAAATTCGTATAGTCTATATTTAATACTCAAATTAAATGGAAAAATAAAAGTATTGTATATTATTTTTTAGGAAATAACAGGTAAATGAGTATGGTAGGTTTGTAGAACGTTAATAGTAATAATAACTGATGGCTAGTAGATAAAGAAAGGATTCCAGTATGAAAAGAATAACAGTATTTTTGATGACAGCGCTTGTGTCTTGGAGCATTCTTTTACCAAAGGAGCGTCCGGCTGTAAATAATGATAAAGCAAGAATTATGCATGATGGAAGAGAATATTCGCCTAATCGTGTCAAACAAAATAGTATGGTTCCGACTAGAGAAGATATTATTTACTCAGATGATTTTGAAGGTGATATTGAATGGAATTACGATGCAGGCTGGGAATTGACGGAATCAGACTTTAACAGTCCATCCCACAGCTTTAATTCTCCTAATGATGCGGGCACCCAGAACGCGTCATGGAATCTGCTTTCTCCGGTTATATCTCTTCCGGAAGTTGGATCGGATGACAATATAAATTTTGGGTTTCACTTATATAATAATCAGGTTGATTCAGATGGAGATGGGGATAATTTTCTGGAAGATTATTACAGTGTTTCCATGATGGATCCAAGTGAATTAGCATGGCATGCATCTGAATTTAATGCCTATGATGGAATGAGCTATTGGTGCGGCAAGGAAGATGTAAACGGCTATCTTGATAGTTGGCTTCAATATTTAGATACACCCCCTATCAGCATACCCTCCTCCGGCTACCAATTAAAAGCACAGCTGGCCTGGGGATTAGAGGATCCAGCAGGAGCCGAAGTTGCGGGGAGTTGTACCGATGGCTGGGATGCAGCGAATGTTCGTATCTCTACAGATGGAGGGACTACCTGGGATTTACTTACGGGAAGCGATGCTTATGATTTTAGCTGTGGTTATGGCTGGATCTGGAATGACGCAGGTTATGAGTCGGGCGGAGCATTAAATCATCTGGCTCCTGGCTGGGGAGGTCAGTCATCCTGGCATGAGGATACATTTAATTTGAACAGTTATGCGGGTGAGGAAGTCATTATTCGATTTGCTTTTGGATCTGATCCTGCCTACAGCACCCCAGATGATGCTACACTGATCGGCTTCCGGGTAGATGATATCAGCGTTGAGAATAGTTCTGGTGATGTATTGTTTGAAGATAATGCTGATGATAGCAGTGAAATGACAGCCTCAGGAGCAGTCTGGGTGGATCAGTTCTATGATTATTGGGACGATGGTAGTTTAGGCGGAGGAGTACGTCCGGGCAGTTTAGGCTGGGAAGAATACATCCCGGGACTACCGTTCAATGGAAATGTCTTTCTTGACATAACTGAATATGGGGGGAAAGACGTGATTTTCAAGATTCAATCCAGGTATGACGATAATGATGATGGAGGCCAGGGACTGGGACTGTTTATTGATGATTTTAAAATTTATCTTCCTTCCTCTGCAGCCTATGCCCCGCCAACTGGTTTAACAGGAGAAGGATTGGACGGATCTTGCGAACTTCAATGGAACGATATGACTGCATCAGGTACTGAGAACTTTATTTATGATAATGATGGTTTTGACGGATATTCAATCTACATGAACTCTGGTGTTGGATATGCTGGAGAAACTTTTGAGATTGCTGGACCTTCGCAAGTGAATACGATTTGGATTTACAATAGTGCAAATAATACAATTCCGACACAAACAGAAATATCTGGATATGGATTATTTGGTTCACTCTATAATACAGAACCAATGTATACAGAAGCAGTAAGCTTGATTGAAACTGGATGGAATGAGATTAGTTTAGCGGGGCATGAATGGAGTTTTGATGGAAGATATATTATCGCTTATCAAATCAGTGATGTTGTTAATGGTGAGCTAGACATTACTGCTGTTCCCAGTGAGCACAGCGTGTTTCGATCTTCTGGTGCCTGGGTAACATGGTTGGAAGATTCAGGAACAGAATTATCAGATGGTGAATGGGGCATTCGTGCAAATATCACTTTTGAGGGTGTTGATGCAACCTATAACGTGTATCGGGATATGGCTCAGGTCACAAGTGGTTTAACCGTTAATAATTACACAGACACGGATGTTGTGAATAACGTGCCTTACACCTACGCAGTGAGCGCAACCTATTCGGATGGAGAGGAAAGTGCACTATCTGAATCTGTTATCCTTACGCCCGAAGCTCAAACAGTATATGAATTGGTATGGGATGATGGCACTTCGGAGATGGGATTTAATGCAGGTGGCGGAAATTATACTGCAGTCCGATTTTCTGCTGTAGGAAATGATGACCTCATTCGCATAAAATGGTATCAGGTAGGTGATGGAGGTGCTTTCTATCTCAAAATGTGGGATGACAATAGCGGCCTCCCCGGTGATGAAACATACAGTACAATCGTCAGTGGTGGAGTTGATGGGTGGAACGCAAGGGAAATGATGGATGAACAAATCACCTTGAGCGGAACGTTCTGGGTTGGTGCTAAAGAGTTCAGTTCTACAAATCCTTTTGGACTGGATACGGATAGTGATTCAGAGAATTCCTATTTCCAGATTGGCAGTGGAGGCTGGGAACCGATTTCTAATTCAGGTTTATCCGGAAATTTAATGTTCAGGGTTTCATTGGATCATCCAGAGGGCGGCACTATTAGTTTGGATGTGGATCATATGGCTGACTGGAACCTCGTGGGCTTGCCTGTGAGCGTAGAAGATCCCAATCATATGAGTATTTTTCCTGATGCGATTGAAGGGACTCTATTTTCTTTTGGAAATGGATATGAATTGCAGGATGATCTCGTTACTGGAAGTGGTTATTGGTTGAGGTTTACAGAAAGTGGTTCCAGCACAATTACCGGTGAATTATTGGGGAGCGTAAGTGTCTCTTTAATGACAGATTGGAACTTGATTTCAGGTCCTTCTGATGCAGTATCGTTTAATAATATTGATGATCCTGATGGATTGATTATCCCCGGCACTGTTTATGGGTTTGGCAATGGGTATGAACAGACAGATGTTTTTGAACCTGGGAAAGGCTACTGGGTGCGTTCAACCGGTGTTGGAGATGTCAACATTGGGGGAGCCAGGTCAGGAAAAACAACTAATCCATTGGCAAGTAAGCTGGATAACACTAACAGCATTAGTGTTAATGATGCAGAACTCTATTTTGGTGTGAATATTCCTGAAGAAGATAAATTGAGCTTCAGTCTGCCTCCAAAACCTCCTGCAGGTGGTTTTGATATCCGATTTTCCGGGAATTTGAAAGTTGCTCACGATATGGGTGTGATTGAAATCATGAACAGTTCGGAGATTATCCATATCAGTTATAATGTGGTTGATAAAAATAATTGGATTTTACATGATCCATTAACCCAGAAAGATCATGTTCTCTCGGGATCAGGAGAAATTCAAATTGTAGGGAATTCTGAAGTATTATTTTTGAGTAAAAGCAATAAGGATGTTGTTCCGAACGCCTTTGTTCTTCATTCTGCTTTTCCAAATCCCTTCAACCCGTCTACACAGATTAGCTACTACCTTTCAAAGGAAACTCACGTGGATATCTCTGTATATGATATAGCTGGTCGTTTAACAGAGACTCTTGTTAACGATTTGAAAGATCGTGGATCTCATGCGATTATCTGGAATGCCTTTAATCAATCGAGTGGTGTTTATTTTATAAAGATTACAGCAGATGATTTTTCGGATGCACAAAAAGTGATATTGACAAAATAAAGGTTGAGAATACTTTTCGTTAGGTTTTAAATACATTCAATCAAAATCCTGAGTCTCCAAATTTGGAGACTCGGGATTTGTATTTTTCAAGGGAAGCATTAAAGACCAAGGAATAAAAAAAACAGTAAAGTGATGAGCAAACGAAATGATTTAATCAAAACATTATTGATGGTTAGTACTGTGTTTTCTCTTTCGATTTTGATTGCTTCTTCCAGTCATTATCGTGATGATGCTTTGTTGTTTTGCTTAAAACCTGAGTACCAGCAACTCAATATTCAAAAGACATCAGATGGAATTATAGTTGATCTGGATGTGTTAGACAATTTTTTCAATTCTGTTCATATAAAAAAGTTAGAGCCTTGGCTTCCAGGGGCAACATCGGAAGATCATAGGGGAGACGTTTATTTGGATCGTATCTATAGGTTGACTTTGGATGAGAATGAACGCCAGTCAATCGACCTGATAAGAAATCAAATAGATGGTTTGTCCGTCATTCATTCTACTGAATTAGATCCCATACGCAAACTGAGCTATATCCCTAATGATCCTCAGTATAACCAGCAATGGTTTTTATCTCAAATTAATGCTAACGATGCTTGGGAATTTTGGGATTTTAATGATGGTGAAATCCCTGGAAATAGCTCTGTAATTCTTTCCTCAGTAGATCTTGGCGTTAACTGGAAACACGCTGATCTTGTTGGCAATATTTGGCAAAATCTGGGGGAAGATGCTGATGGTGATGGACAGACAATAATTTATTCTGGAGGCCAATGGATTTATGACCCCGATGATTTGAATGGGTTTGATGATGACAACTGGGATAATAATTTATCTACACACATTGATGATTTAATCGGTTGGGATGTATCTGAGGCCAGTTATGGAGACAATGACCCAGATCCTCCTCATTCTGGGGGCTGGTCCCATGGAACCCACGTTGCCGGACTATTATCTGCTACAACCGACAATAACACAGGGGTTGCCTCTACTGCTTTCAGCTGCAGTATCATGTCCGTCAAATGTACTGGTGATGATGAAGATCCCCAGTATATCACAAATAGCCAGGCTGGAATCATATATGCAGCAAAAGCAGGATACCATTCCCAGGGGTTTTCAATAGTTAACTGTAGTTTTGGAGGAGGAGGATATAGCTCGTATGAACAGGATGTAATGGATATCCTTCGTGAAGATTATAATGCTTTAATTTTTGCCTCTGCAGGCAATGGCGACGGGGGGGAAGATGATACCCCTCAATATCCTGCCAGTTATGAAAATGTCATATCTGTCACTGCCCTGGGTCAGAATGATTCTTGGAATCATTGGGCAACCTATAATGAGTTTGTTGACCTGGCTTCTCCGGGGGAAGGTATAAGAAGTACTACTATCAATGGATATTCGTCTTGGAGTGGAACATCCATGGCATCGCCCGTCGCTGCAAGTTGTGCCGGACTATTAAAATCGCTTTATCCTGATTGGAATTCAAACCAGATTGAAATGATGCTTTTGGCTACTTCTGATCCGATTATTTACACCATCAATTCTGAGCAATATTTGCAGGGCCAACTTGGTAGGGGAAGAGTTGATATTTTGAAAGCTGTTGAAGTTGCTCTTTTTCCACAGATTGAGTTTGTGGATGTTGATGTAGCAGTGTTAGATGGATCAGATGATAATATTAATCCTGGTGAATCAATTGAATTAAGGACCATACTCTATGCTAATGAAGATTGGGGTACCGCTGTCGATGTCATTGGGACCTTGTCTGCCGCATCAAATGAAGTGAATATCTCCAGCAACATGGCATATTTTGGCAGTATGGCACCTGGCGAAGCTTCCTTGAATGAGTCCGATCCCTTTATTGTTCAATTTGGAAACAATATTCCAGGAGGAAATGTAGAGATTAATCTGTTTCTAATTTCAAATGTAGAAGATAATATTGAGTATACAGCTGAAATCACTTTCTCAATCTATGTGGAAGATGATGCCGGTATTATCCAGTTGCCTCTTTTACACCAATCAGGATGGAACCTGGTTGGACTTCCTCTGGAAGTGGAAAACTCCCATTACTTGAATTTATTTCCGGATGCTATTGAGGGTACACTTTTTTCTTTCGGCGCAAGCTATGAGCCTGAAACTACATTAGCGTACGGAGAAGGATACTGGCTGAGATTTTCAGATCAGGGAATGAATGAACTCTCAGGAATTGAACTTACTTCGGTAACAATTGCTCTCAATGAAAACTGGAATCTCATTTCAGGAATTACGAGTGAAACAAGTATTTATTCAATTGGTGATCCGAATAATATCATAATACCCGGAACATTTTATGCGTTTAATGAAAGTTATGAATTAACTGAAATTCTTGAGCCGGGGAAGGGATATTGGGTGCGCTCAACCAGCGCTGGAAGTATCAATATTGGATCAGTTAGATTGGGAAAAATAACAACCCCATTCGCAAGTACGTTAAATAATGCTAACATTATCAGTATTAACGGTGCAGAGCTGTATTTTGGTGTTGATATTCCTGAAGCTGAAAGATTGAGCTATAGTTTGCCTCCACCCCCCCCCACAGGTGCTTTTGATGTACGGTTTACCGGCGATTGGAAATACTGCGGTAGTGAAGGTGTGATCGAGGTGATGAATCCAAGTGTACCATTGGAAGTAGAATTCAATGTAAGGGATGGAGAAAAATGGGAATTAGTAAATAAAGAAACGAATTCAACCTTTATTTTGCATGGTGAGGGAAACATTGCAAATCCAGGCGGAGGTGACAGTTTTATTTTGCAGAAAATAGATGATACCATTATCGCAGATTCCTTTATTCTGCATTCTGCATATCCAAATCCTTTCAATCCAATGACAACACTTCGGTACGATCTTCCAGAAGAATCTCATGTGACTCTTATCATCTACGATCTTATGGGAGGAGAGATAAGTACCTTGGTCAATACGACCCAAAAGGGAGGTTACAAATCTGTTATATGGAATGGTACAGATACCTTTGGTAAACCGGTTAGTGCTGGGGTCTATCTGTACCAAATTCAGGCAGGGAATTTTGTCCAGGTGAAAAAGATGTTGATGTTAAAATAAAATTATCTTCTGAAGACAATTAAACGGAATAATTATCAACAGAAAGTATACTATTTCGCATTAAATTCGTTCTAATCGGTAGAATATAGGATAAAGGAGTACACAATGGGTCATAAGATGGTGTTTGCAGGATTAATTTATATCATATCGTCAGCTATCTCAGCAGGAAATGCGAATGAAATAGAAATTTTTCAATCGGAACACAATCAAATTGATGACTTAAAAATGATACTTGAGGATGCCAGTAGAACCGGACAAAAAGTTTTTGTCGAAGAATTTACAGGACT
>DPYO01000165.1:0-135 GCA_003535775.1 Fidelibacterota bacterium
TGGGCCTCCGTTAGTCATTACGTTAGGAAGATCGATAATTTTGAAAGCTTCAATTAAACGGATTAAAATTATTGTCACACTAACTGGTAAAAGTGTGGGCCAAGTAATGTCTCTGAATATCTGCCAACTACCAGC
>DPYO01000165.1:472-1301 GCA_003535775.1 Fidelibacterota bacterium
CCATCCATGAGAGCTGCTTCTTTTTGCTCAGTTGGGAGGCTTTCCAATCCAGCAATTAATACAATGAACATGAATGGTATCCATTGCCAGGCATCTCCAATCATCACAGCAGTCCTTGCCCCCCAAGGAATAACTTCCCATGAGGATTCCTCAAAACCGAACCACGTTACTATAGGTGCAAACGGACCTTTGCTCATATCTGTCAACATCCTGAATAGGTATGCAATACCGACTGGAGTAATCATCATTGGGATAAAAAATACCGTTCTAAAAAAACTTCTACCTCTTATTTTTTTGACACATAGCAATGCTAAACCAAGTCCTACTAAAAATTGAACTAGCACGCCTATAAAAACGTAAACAAGTGTTACAACTAAAGTCCCTGGAAGTCCTTTAGGAGTCGTCAAATTAATGAGCGTCAATAGTAGAATAAAAAACATCCCTCCTGACACCACTATCCGTCCGATTGATCCGGTAATACTAATTTTTTGAGACTTGAAATAACGAATAAACCAGACAAATATTATCAAAGTGAACAAACTAATAATGATGTATCCGATTGGAGTAAGCTGGTCAAATGTTCCAAGTAAATGATATTGTTGACTCCCAAAAATAAGCTTTTTAAAATTTAAAAATCCAATGAATTTTAATTCGACTCCGCCCTTTACAAATTTTAACCGTGAGAGTGCTATGAACAAGGAAACTATTAAAGGAAATATAGAAAAAAACAGGATTATTATAACGGAAGGTAAGATAAAAACTAATGGCGCCTGTTTATCTAAACGCTCTCCAAGCGTAGTTTTTATAGTCATGAGGTGATGGGACCGGC
>DPYO01000165.1:1643-4426 GCA_003535775.1 Fidelibacterota bacterium
AATTATAAAAGGACCGGTCTTTAGATTGTTTTAATAACCAAGTGTTTTTCGATACGCACTTAACTGAGTATCACGTCCCATTTCTTCCGTGATTTCTTCCCAACCGTCCTCGATTCTTTGCATAGCTTCTTCCTTGGTGATTTCACCAGAAATGAAACGATGGACTTCAGTATCCAAAACTACCTGCTGGTAACGTTGATTTTTTGGAATCCTAAGGTCTAGAATCATATTTGGGCTGTCTAAACTTGCTTTGATAGCACCAAGATAATTTTCTGCAGAAGCCTTACTGAAACCTGCACTAGTCCAATTATTGATGTTTTCAAACTGGGAAATCCTATATGGATTCATCCCAGTAATGCCTACCGTAACATCTTTATTAGACTGATTTGCCTGGGCCATATAAGAAAAGAAATCGTATGCGGCATCCTTCACTTTTGAATCTGCAGAAACATTTACCGCACCTGACCAACCTCCAAATGCTGCAAAAGGAGCGTGGTTTACGCCATTAATTGCATATGGACAGCGAGCTTGATTACATGAAACGAGTTTTCCACTATTCCTATCCAACACAAGTCTAGAACCTGGTAGTATAGAAGTCCCCGTTTTACCTTTTACTTTTGAACCTTTTTCAATCGACAAGGTACCGATATCTCCCCAATCCATTGTCAACGCACATCGTCCAGAAGTCCAGAGACCACGGGTATCACCAACATCCAAATTTATCTCATTTGGCGGTGCGTATTTTGTTGTTTCTTTATAGATATCAAAAGCACGCGAAAAAGCGGCATTATTTACTAGAGGTTTCATAGTCTTGGTATCAAAGAAAATTCCCTCTCCAGTACCTTTGGTTTGTAAATGGCCACCAACTATGGAAAGTATCATCCAATAAGCCTGAGCATTTCTTTTCTTTGAAATACAGGAACCATAATCAGGTTTACCGTCACCGTTCATGTCTTGACCGTGAAATCGGCTCGCAATGTAGATGTATTCTTCCCAAGTCTTAGGTGGAGATATCCCTGCAGCATTCAACAGATCAGACCGATAATAAATCATGTGGAAATCTCCATCTAACGGTATAGTATAGATCTTACCTCCATAAGTGGAACTAAAAGATCGGAAGAAATATCCAACATCATCCCATTCTAGTGCTGAGTCTGATTTAACTCTAGGAGTCAAATCCTCAAAGTATCCTGGTTCAATGAAATCGACCATCCATTGAGGTGCAAATACCGCAGCATCAACACTGTTAGTACCTGTTGCAAAATCAGACTCCATTTTGGGATAAATATCCGAAAATGGTACACCAATCACATTAATGTTTGCCCCAGTGAGCTTTTTGAAATCCGGAGCCCTTTTTACCATGGGACCCTTAATCTGAGGTGCTTCCATAGTAAGTATGTTTACGGTAACACCATCATACTTTTTTGAATAAACAGATGGAACTATGAAAAAAACCGTTCCAATGATTAGTGCTATGCTTCTACTTAACAAATTATTAATATTTCTCATTATGTTCCTTGTTAATTATTATTGAGTTAAATTAATTTAAAATAGATTACAACCAATTAAAAATTATTTTTTACATATGTCCTCCTTTTTTAAAAAAATGTTAAAAGTTTCATTCTAGATTTGCATGATTTTTAAACATTGTTTTAGAATCAATTCCCTTTCTCAGCATGAGCATCCAAATTAGGGTATCCAAAACAATCATAAGACTTTGCTCAAAAAGTGAACCCATCGGTTGTACCGAATGATTATTTGTTTTCCTTTCCAATTTAGGCGAAGGTGCTGGAATACAAATGTTAATTGATGCTAATCTTCCTATAATTGAAGATGAATCAATTGTAAATAATATTGTGCTCACTCCAATTTCCTTAGCATTTTCAGATATGCTCACAAGAGAAGACGTATTTCCAGATCCAGAACCTATTAAAAGAATATCTTTCTCATCTATAGAGGGTGTAGTAGTATCACCAATTATATGTACTCGAAAACCTAGATGCATCAATCGCATTGCGAAGGATCTCATTACTAAACCAGTCCTGCCAGCCCCAGCCACAAAAATCCTTTGATTAGAAACCATTTGGTCCATTAATCTTAGAAAACATGAGTTGTCTATTTTTTTGATGGTTTTTTCGATTTCCTTGATAATCTCATTGGAATAAGTATTAAAAATAGAATTCAATTCATTACCTTTCTTACGTTTTCAACTGCTTCCCGTGGCTGTGCTGAATCCGTTATGTAACTTCCTACAACTACTATTTCTGGTTGAAAGTGACTCATCCCTTGAATCAAATCAGGGTTTACTCCTCCAGCCACAGCGAGATTATTCCCACCATAAATTTTGTAAAATTGTTCTAGTATTTCAATTGAATTATCCCCAGTTACTGCATCATCATGTGCAGTGTGAAGACAACCGTAATCTATACCCATTTCTAATAATTCTGGCCATTTACTTATTGGGTTATAATGATTAATCATATCGACCATAATTTTGCCATTGTTGCGCGAGGCCACCTTCTTTGCTCCGGCAATGGTCGTACTTGAAGCTAATCCGAGGCAAGTAACTATATCAGCACCAACATCGAAACCGATCTTTGCTTCTAGTTCACCGGCATCCATGATCTTCATGTCTGCAAGTATAGTTTTTTTTGGGAATGTTTTTTTTATATTTTCTATTTCTTTAACACCTTCCTTTACTATTAATGGAGTTCCAATTTCAATAATATCAATCAGGTCCTCAACTTGTTCTAACAACAAAATGAGATCTTGAAAAGATCCTA
>DPYO01000165.1:4819-5683 GCA_003535775.1 Fidelibacterota bacterium
ATTAAGTCCATTTTGGCCGCCTATTCCAGGCCTCTGGTTCCACATCTTCAGGACATAAAGGGAAGAGAGGTTCAACCAAATCACGATTTTTTTGAGGCCAATCGTATAATGACATTGAATTGGCTCCATCAGGATCAGTATCTACTTCTTTCCGTATGAAAATTTCTCTAATTCTAACCTGTACAGATTCCGGTAGACTTTCATAATTTGGATGAAACCATAGAGTGATCAGTGTCCGTTCATCATAAGTTTGGTTTGGGAAAGCTCCATGTAATAGTCTTGCATCTCCCACCACTACGTCTCCAAATTGAACCGTAACCGGTTTTTCCTCATCAACCGAATGATAAAGAGTGTCCTGCGAATCTTCAACTCTAGAAACACTTTCCGTGTGAGCTTTGTCATTGTCATGAAGAAAATGTGGATTCCTGTGTGATCCGGGTACAACCCTCAAACAACCATTATTCTTTGTAGTATCCTGAAGATAAATCATAACAAATAACTGAGCGACTTGATCTGTATATGAAATTGGATGCTCCCAGCCCCACCAATCCTGATGCCAAAACAATGCTGGTGCCTTTGGAGGTTTGCTTATGATGTATCCTGAACTGAAACGTGTATCTGAGAACCCAAGTTTCATAAAAATGTTCATTAATTTTTGATGGCAAATCAAGTCAGAAAATTCTGGATAGTCTGCCAGCTGTATCAAACTTCCTTGGGACTTGAAATTTTTTCTTTGATCTGGAGTTAAGGTTTCAACTGCTTTAAGAGAAGTTTTTACGATTTGTTCCAAATCAATTGGATTGAAAACCTTTTCAAAAACACAAAAACCATTTTTTCCTAATTGTTTTTTATGGGACTCCATTG
>DPYO01000062.1:0-291 GCA_003535775.1 Fidelibacterota bacterium
CGAACCTCTGGTGCACCAGTTGTCTCATCAGAGGCATCGCTGGGTAGCTATGTTTGGTCAGGATAAACGCTGAAAGCATATAAGCGTGAAACCTATCCCAAGATTAGATCTCCCTCCCGATTTATCGGGATAAGGCTCGTTGAAGACTACGACGTTGATAGGCCACAGGTGTAAGTACAGTAATGTATTCAGCCGAGTGGTACTAATAAGCCGAACGGCTTTATCAATTATTCGGTTTTGCCAATGATTCCTTTTCATTTCCCAAAAATTTATTCCGGTGATTATAGCACA
>DPYO01000062.1:394-3191 GCA_003535775.1 Fidelibacterota bacterium
GCGCTGAAAGCATATAAGCGCGAAGCCTATCCCAAGATGAGATCTCCCACCCTTTTAGGGTATAAGGCTCGTTGAAGACTACAACGTTGATAGGCCATAGGTGTAAGTGTGGTAACACATTCAGCCGAGTGGTACTAATAAGCCGAACGGCTTTACTAATTTTTCATTTTTATTGATGGGTACTGCATCATTTCCAAAAAATTATTTATTTTCCGGTGACTATAGCATAGGGGAAACACCCGTTCCCATCCCGAACACGGAAGTTAAGCCTTATTGCGCCGATGGTACTGCCTTGGAGACGGGGTGGGAGAGTAGGTCGTTGCCGGGAATAATTCATAAAACCCCTGAACTGACTTTCAGGGGTTTTA
The DNA here is from genome assembly GCA_003535775.1 of Fidelibacterota bacterium. Classification (GTDB taxonomy): domain Bacteria; phylum Fidelibacterota; class Marinisomatia; order Marinisomatales; family UBA8229; genus UBA8229. The sequence goes on from DPYO01000062.1 coordinate 763, forward strand.
TCTTTATAGATGTAAAAAAATGAATTTGGTTGTAACCTGCTCTATCATCTCATTAAATTGGTTGAAAGGGATAGAAAAAAATGCACAATAAAAACCAAATAAAAAATCTTTTCATCACTATTTTTATTTCCCTTTGTTGTCTTTCAAGGTACAGTACAGCTCAAACTGTAACCTTTTCAGAAGGTGATATATTTGAATATGCTACGTACTACATAGGAAATTTTAATATCCAGACGGGAGAATCTGATGTTCAAATGTTCAGATATAAACTTTCTTCAGAATATGGTTACGAAAACGATGTATTTGTAAAACTATGGTTTAGAATTTCTTTGATTTCTCCTGCTTTGGGCATAGACGCTGATGAAACACTTATAATATTAGAAACAGATCCATTTCAGCTTAGGGCAGATTTATGGATTGATAGCAGAGATTTATCTAATGCCACAAATACTATCTATGATGTTAATGGTAATGCTGTTAATATAAGCTCTCCTCCTCCTGTTGAAATCATTGATCCAGGACAATTTGAGCAAATGTTAGCAGCAATACTTACTACGGGTAAATTGGCAGATGGCGAGTATACTTTTAGAGTTATAGTCAAATCCAGCGAATCAGAAACGGGTACATTTGAAACTACCGATGAGGTAGAAAAAACGTTTATTGTTCGTACACCTTCGGCATTGAGTTTAGAATCTCCTGGAAGCAGTGCTCTTGCAGATTCAAGCGAAAATGAAATTTTCACTAATTATCCTGTATTTAACTGGTCTTCTCAAGCATGTACCGGGTGTGAATATTATCTCAGGGTTGCAGAATTTAAACCATCATATCATTCTACATTGGACGAAGCTATTGAAGATGAAACAACTTATCCTTTTAATCAGAGTGAAGGGTGGAAATTAGTAGAGGGAGGAGTTAGTACTTTTCAGTATCCAGCTTCAGGTGTTTACCCTTTGGAAATGGGTAGGCTTTATGTGTGGCAGGTGAAGGAGTCACGTCCAACCACATCAGGAAATGAGGATATTATTTCTGAAATTTATTTATTCAAGATTGCAGTCCTTGGGAGAGAAGTAGAATCTTTTGGAGAAACCCAAGAACTAGGTCCTCTATTACAATCCCTGAAGCAGGCATTAGGAGATGGTCAGTTTACTGCTTTATTTGGTTCCAATGGAGATCTAGAAGGATACAATCCAACAGGCAGATTTATATTAAACGGTGAAACTGTTGATGAAACCAGTGCAACGGAAATTATTACCCAAATCATTAATGGAAATATTTCCAACATAGATGTGCAGGTGGAAGAATGAAACAATCCGTCATATCTCTTATTTTTTATGGAATCATTTCTTTATTGAATTTTGATATAGTATATGCTGGTAGTAAGATTGCTGTTTCAACAAAAGTTAAGGGAACAGTTGAAATTCGCCCAAACAGGAATGACGTTTACCAAAAGTTAAAAACAGGGAAAATCTTAGAAAATAAAGACCAAATAAAGACAGGAAACAATGGGTTTACAGCCATCATTTTTATTGATGATAAGTCTACTCTAAAAATTAAGGAAAACTCTGAGGTTGAAATTACCGGAAAGCGTACGAAAGCTAAAATTTCAAAAGAGATTTTTATGGATATCGGTACTCTGAGAGCTACTGTTGAGAAACAGCGACAGGGAGAATTTGTGATTCAGACACCTACATCAGTTGCATCAATAAAGGGAACCGATTTTTGGTTAAGTACCGATCCAATAGAGGGAGATTTGTTAATTACTTTAGATGGCGTTGTATTGTTTACAAATTCAATTACCGGAGAAAGTATCTCCGTAACAGGGGGGAATACAGGGCTATCTTTGCCTAACGGTGATTTATCTTTAGCTACAACTGATCCTGCAACAATACCTGAGGATCCAAGTGAGGCTGAGGAAGAAACAGAAAACGAGCTGAGAATTTATTTTGAAGGTCCTGATGGTGATGAAAAATCGATTTTGATTCGATATTAATAGTTTTTCCTCCTTATTAGTTTTTGTCTATTTCATGTGTCGTCATGTAAACATTTCATTCTGTTTAGTAGTGATGATAGTATTCAACACCTGTTTTCTTTATTCTGCTCATTCATTTCAACAAGATAGTTTTATTCACCAGAAGCCCATGAGTGGTATTGTTGGTGAGGATCTTGAATTAGCTCTCACTATGTTGGTAGATGAATCGGTAATGAGTGCCAGCATATTCTTTCGTACATATGGAGCAACGCACTACGAAGAAATTCATATGGAAACTCAGGATAGAAATAGCCAGGGGATTATACCTGGGAGTCAGCTCTCATCAAGTGGATTAGAGTATTATATTGTGCTTACAACAAATGATGGTGATTGGCTGGCAACACCGATAGATACACCGAATGAAACACCACATTTTGTTTTAATTCATCCTGGGAAAGAA
>DPYO01000062.1:3582-9516 GCA_003535775.1 Fidelibacterota bacterium
CCTGAATTCGAGGAATTAGTTTTATCTGAAGAATTAGTCATTGCGCTTTCTTTTTTTAATGCTCCCAACATTGATACAACTTCGGTTCAATTGAAGATTGATGGGGAAGATTATTCATATCAAACTGAAGTCAGTGATGGGATCATTAGTCTTGTACCAGGCACTATTAAACCAGGCACTCACAGGATCCAGGTACAAATGAAAACAAAACAAGGTCTTATTATTGAACCCATTGAATGGAAATTTAGAGTTGCAAAGACAGGAATAGATCTTCGAAGTGAAATTAATTTTGATGGAGATTTATCAGTTCGCCAATCAGCAGAATATCTGGGTGGATATTCCAAAGATGTTTCGGGAATAAACGGAAAAATGAACATCGGATTACTTTGGATTAAGTCCAGAAATTCATTTAGAATAACGAGCAGGGAATCTGAATTTCAACAGTCACAAAATAGGTTCTCCGGAAAGATTGAATTAGGGGATTATCTTCATATACATTTTGGAGATTTTAATCCAAGGCTTTCCAGTTTTCTTTTAGACGGTAAGAGAGTGAGGGGACTTGGCGTAGATTTACAACTGCCATCATTCAGATTTCAATTCGTACAAGGAGAGCTGAACCGGCCTGTTCAGTGGACAGGTAAAGTTGATGGAGGTTATCAACTAGTAGCAAATAAAAGCTCCATAAACAGTACTGGACACATAACCTATTTTATGGATAGGACTGGATACACTTTCAGGCAAGCAATTAATGCATTCAGATTATCATTTGATTTCAATTCAAAGTTTTTATTTGGCATACATTTCTTAAAAGCTAAAGATGAAATAAGCTCCGTTGAGAAGTTGTTCAGCCATCAAGCAGGCTTAAATGTAGATACAACCATAGCTGGTTTGTCCGAATCCGGTATACCGGTTGGGGAATATACATATTCCCAGTTCTTGGATTCTGTAACGATAGGAGGTCATTCAATTAGTTTTTCTGATAAAAACTGGGGTGGCAAGGATCCTGTTGATAACTTAGTATTCGGATTTGATATTGGGTCCACATTTGATAACAGAAACCTTAAATTTGATTTCAGCTGGAACATGAGTTTATCCAATAAAAATATCTGGGATGGAGCTATGACTTTGACAGAGATGGATACCACTCTTGATGACAGTTTGGATGGATTGATCATGGGTGAAATCGACACATCCAGTATCCCTTTTGACCCTTCGAGTGTCGAGGATTATATAATCATAAATCCGTATATGACCCCTCTCCTTCCTATTGATTATGTTTCCTTCGAAGATCACCCCATCGCTACTATTATCAATATGCCGTCGGCTGCATTCAGGCTCAGACTGAAGGGAAATTACTCATGGAATAGTTTCCGCATTGAGTACCGTCAAATTGGACCAGCATTTACCTCTCTAGGGAATCCATACCTGACTAAAAATGTACGTGAATTTTTTATCCAGGACCGTTTGGCATTATTGGATCATAAATTATTTCTTACCACAAGCTTTAAACATCAGGATAACAAAATCCTTTCGTCAATCAATGATCCATTAAGTACGAATACATTTTCCGGTTCATTTAATTTAATGCCCGGCCCCGGTGTACCCTCAATCATGGTCAATGTTCAATCAGTCAATAAAAATAATTTTCAAGAAATGGAATTAATAGATCCGGGTGCACCAGACACTAGAGAAGATTCAAAAATGGTGAATACGGTTATGTCTGTAAATTTCCCTTTTGAATTAAAGGGATTAAAGCAAAATTTGATCATTAATGTTAATACGGTAAAAAATTCTGATGAACTCAGCAACAAGCGAAGTTCAGGTTACTTATTTATGAAAGCCAATACAAAAGGGTATTCTGTGAACCTTTCAACTCAGTTAAGACTGGGATTAAGAACGCTTTTTAGTGTAACAAAGACAGAGTTAATTATGCCAACTGATTCTGGAGACCAGATTTTTTCCTGGACAGGTCTTGGGTTAACTGCAAATTATTCAATGCGAAAGAATACCATAAATCTCACAGGAGGTGTTTCCTTTTTTGATGTTGGGACTTCCAGATTATATGGAGGTAAATTAGGAGGCAGTTATAAAATTTTGGAGCAATTAAATATGGGAGTGTCGGGTAATTTACAGTTGAGTCAAAATCTGATTAGTGATAATGTGTGGAGTTGGAGCACATCGAGTTTAATATTAACAGCTGGATACAGATTTTAGAACAATGGAACAAGTTATAAAATTTATAAAATCAAAAGGAATTGGTTTTGGTTTAACTGCAGGGTCGATTTTGCTGGTAAGCATTCTGCATTTGTTCGGGATATTTGATTTCTTAGAGTTAAAATTATATGATTATCGTTTTCATGAGGTGCGGGGTCCCTTAACCGGATGGCAGGCCAATGATTCTTCGTACATCAATTTAGGTACGGATGTTGTGCTGGTTGAGATTGATGATGAAGCTTATCGGCTCATGCCGGAAGCCTACCCCTATCCAAGGGGAACCATATGGGCCAAGGTTGTTCGAAATTTAACTAAGGCTGGAGCAAAGGTCATTGCGTTTGACATTCAATTTGATGCACCAGAGACAAAATCAGATTATTTACGTCAATTTGCTGATGAGGTTCAATCTGAAGAATTGAAGGAACTCATCCCGCGTCATGGAGATGAAGTATTTGGCGAGGCAATTGCAGAGGCTATCAAACATGGAACCGAAGTGGTAATCAACACAAAAATAGCTACTGATTTGAATTTGATTCCACCGCAATATATTGCCCGTCCGGTGGAAGCGATTATGCAGGCTAATCCGGAGACCGGACTAATAAATGATCTTATGGATAAAGATGGTTTTTCACGTAATTATGCCTTGGGTAATTATCTCCAGCAGGACACCTTGCTGACAAAAATGTACCTTACCTTGGCCATAAAATGTGTGAAGGCTTTTGAAGGTTTGGCTGACACGGTAAAAATAAGATTTAACAAGGACCGTTTGGTTTGGACCTATGGTGATCACTTGATCAAATCAAATGGAGTTGGACTTGATTTTTCTGTTAATTATTATGGGCCGGCTTCCGGCTTTAAATTTCAACAGGGTTCAATGAGTTTTCCTCCCTGGGGAACATTTCCCCGTTTTTCACTTGCACAGGTAATCGATACGGAAGAGGTAATATTACGAGAGCCGGAAGAAGATATTGATTGGATGAGTCAATTTATACCAGGGGCGATTCCGGAATGGATCTATGGTATTGAGGATTTAACAGAACGACAGGAAATGATGGAATTAATGGGATTCGGAGGAGACTTCGATATTACAAATTCTCCCTTTTATAACAAAATTGTAATGATTGGAACAGTAGTAGAAGTACATCATGATTATAAAAAAACTCCGTTTTACAATTATATTGGGGTGTCCCAGATTACACCGGGAATGGAAACTCATGCCAATGCCATCCAGACTATTCTCCATGAGAATTATTTGAAGGTGTTTGGAGGAAAAATTACCAATTTACTTACCGATGTTGAATATAGATACTTCAAAGGTTTCTTGCAGCATTGCTTGCTGATTAGTCTCTTATCTGTAATTGCATTTTTAACGTTAACTTATGTAACCCCAATCCTCGGTGGATCTCTAATGCTTATTGAAGGACTAATCTATTTTGCAATTGTCTGTGGATTGTTTACCCAGGATCTTTTCTGGTTTATCAAATCCACATTGTCAAGTATTCTTCCCAGTAGTTTTGTTAAAGAACATTTGAATTGGTTCCAAGTGTCATTGCCGGAGATTGGGGAATCACTGGTAATTCCAATTGTGGCACCTTTAGCGGGTATCATTGTGACTTATACCAGCAATATGCTTTATCAATTTATTAATGAACAGAAGGATAAACGGTTTTTAAAGAATACCTTTAGCAATTATATTTCCCCGGACCTGATAGATCAGATGTATGAAGAAAAACAAGAACCAAAATTAGGGGGTGACATAGGATACCATACAGCTTGGTTTTCTGATATCCAGAGTTTCTCTGCCTTTTCTGAAGTTTTGGAGCCGGAGAAAATGGTTAGTTTGATGAATGAATATTTAACAGAGATGACAGATGTTTTACTCATCCGAAAAGGAACCCTGGATAAATATATTGGGGATTCTATTGTGGCATTCTGGGGTGCGCCGGTTCCGGTTGAAAATCACGAATACCTGGCGTGTATGACAGCTTTGGATATGGAAGTAAAACTGGGCGAGTTGCGTGAAAAATGGAAATCCGAAGAAGGTTGGCCGGAAATTGTTCATGACATGCAGCACCGGGTGGGCTTGAGCTCTGGTGAATTAGTCACTGGTAATATGGGCTCTACAATGCGAATGAACTACACAATGATGGGAGATATGGTGAATCTAGGATCCCGGCTTGAATCATCTGCCAAGCAGTATGGAGTGTATATTCAGGTTGAAGAGACTCTGTATGAAGCAGTAAAGGATCAATTTGAATGGAGATTCTTAGATTATGTCAGGGTAAAAGGTAGGACTACTCCCGTTAAGACTTACGAATTACTGGCGGAAAAAGAAAAGCTAGATAAAAATACAAAAAATTGTATAGATAAATTTCATAGTGCGCAGGAACTTTATTTTAATCAGCAATGGGATAAAGCTATAAATGGTTTCAAGGAATCTGAGAAACTGGAAAATATGTTTGCTGGTAGAAACACCAATCCTTCCACTGTTTATATTGATCGTTGTAAAGCTTTGAAGGAAAATCCTCCCGGAAAAGGTTGGGATGGTGTTTGGACCCTGACTGCGAAATAATTTATAATTTATTTTAAAGGAACACCCATTTAACCTCACATTAGCCTGTTTCTAATTATGAGAAAAAACCGTGGGAAAATACTCTGGGTGGATGATGAAATTGATCATTTGAAGCCTCACATCCTTTTCCTGGAAGAAAAGGGGTTTAACCTAACAACTGTCACCAATGGTCGGGATGCGGTTGAAATGGTGAAATGTGATCAATATCATCTTATTTTGATGGATCAGTTTATGCCGGGTATGGATGGAATGGACACATTGCGCCAGGTAAAAGAAGTGAAGCCAAACCTACCAGTGATCATGATCACCAAGAGTGAAGAAGAGTGGTTAATGGATGAAGCTATTTCGGAAAAAATCGAACAATTCCTTATTAAACCGGTCAATCCGACTCAGATATTCATGGCCTGTAAACAAGTTCTGGAAAAATCAAAGATACAGGAGGAAAAAGCTACCAGTGGTTATTTAAAGGAATTTCAAGAAATTGAATTTCGTCTTCAAGAAAAATTATCTATCGATGATTGGTGGGCAATATACAAGCGATTGGTAAAATGGCAATTAGAATTTGATAATTATAAGGATACTGGATTAGGGAATATTCTGGATGAGCAGATTCAAACCTGTAACCGGGAATTTGCTCATTTTATTGAAAATCAATATTCTGGATGGGTGAATAATTCTGACCGTCCCCCTATGTCTCCGGATGTCATCAACCGATTTGTTGCACCTTTCCTTAAGAGAAATAAAAAAGTCTGTTTCATAGTTGTAGATTGTCTTCGATATGATCAATTGATGGCTCTTTTACCAGAAATCAATCGTTTCTTTGATGTACAGGTAGAATATCATTTGTCTCTTCTACCAACAGCGACTCCAGTTAGCAGGAACGCAATATTCAGTGGTCTGTTTAACGATGATTTATTGGATAAATATCCGAAACAGAAGAAAGCCTTGTTGGAGCATGCCCCTGGTTTGAATCAGTATGAGGGTGAATTTCTTCAGGACCAGTTGAAACAATTAGGGTTGCCTGATGTCAGAATGCACTATCATAAAATTTGGAAAGTGGATGAAGGGAATCGATTTCAAAACAGGCTAGGAGAGTTATTACAGATTGAATTACTGACAATTGTAGTGAACTTTGTTGATATGCTGGC
>DPYO01000130.1:0-4476 GCA_003535775.1 Fidelibacterota bacterium
ATTGGGCCTTCAGGCAGTATTATTTATCGATGGCGGTGTTGCCGGTGATAACTGGAATGACTTAACAGAAACAAGCCCAATGTTTGGTTTGGGCCTTGGTGTAAGAATTCCTGTAGCCATGGCAGGGAACATGCGCCTTGATTATGGATGGTCTTTTTACGAAGGTGCAGTGGTAGAATCTGCATTCCACTTAGCTGTGGGACAAAAATTCTAACTTAATTTTTTTTCCTGAATATCATCGCTTTCTCAAAGCGATTTTCTTCTCCAGAGAGCAGCCTTGTGATATTACTTCTATGAGTAAATATGATAAACCAGGGGACTAACAGAGAAAAAACCAGTAACGAAAGAGAGGGCGGTGATATTGATGAAACAACAGGAAGTATTAACAGGAAGACTGGCAGTGATACAGAGGCCAGCATGGACCCGACTGAAACGTATCCTGTTATAATCAGCGTAAGTGCAAATACAAAGAGGCAGAGGGGCAGTGCAATGGGGAATAGTGCTATAAGCATCCCCCCTAAGGTTCCCACGCCTTTACCACCTTTAAATCCAGCGAAAATGGTGTAGGTATGTCCCAGGACAGATGCAAAGCCACAAAGGATTTGGATCAATCCTAAGTCAGAAACAGGCATGTAATCAATGAAATGAACTGCAAAAATTGCAGGCGGCAGCCATCCTTTGAACACATCCACAATAATAACCACCAATGCAGGTTTCCATCCCAGCACGCGGAAGACATTTGTTCCTCCGGCATTTCCGCTGCCGTGTTTACGGATGTCGATCCTCTTGAACACTTTGCCTACAATGATGCTGGTCGGAGTAGAGCCGGTCACATAGCTTAGAAATAAAATAAGGATGAAAATGATCCAGGGATTAATCATTGAGTGAATCTCTAAGAGTTTGGATTGCTATAATCATTGCCCCGGGACCTGCATGAGCACCCAGACCTGGACCAACTTCTGACACAAAAACATTTTCCTCCCCGACTTTTTGTACGAAATCATCCCGGAACTCAAATGCTTTTTCTTCGAAATTCGCATGAGAAATCCCAATTCTTAACGGTTGGTTCCAGTTAATCTTTTTTTCAACATATTTTTTAAATTTTGCCAAAATATTTTTCCGTCCGAACGTTTTTCCCACGGGTTTAATTCCTTTTGAAGTGAATGACAGGATAGGGTTTATCCTCAGCAAGTCAGCAATTTTCTTTACCGATGCGGGAAGCCGTCCTCCTCTGACTACAAAATCAAGTGTTTTCAGCCCGACATAAAGAGTGGTATTTTTGATAGCCTCTTCAGTAATTGTATGAATTTCGTTCATTGTTTTTCCCGCTATTATGGCTTCTGCAATTCGGATAGCGATCAATCCCAGTCCTATGGATCCGCTGTGAGAGTCAATCACAGAGATGGGCATGGAATCCAGTTTTTCAGAAGCAAGCAGGGCTGATTGGAAGGTTCCGCTTAAATTTTCCGGAATGTGTATTGAAACAGCTTGTTTATAATGGCTGGACAATAATTGATACTGACGTAAAAAATCTCCTGGTGTGGGTTGCGAGGTTTGAGGATGATGAGGGTTCGTTTCTAATTTTTCCCAAAATTCGCTGGAAGTGATGGTCATTTTGTCTACGAAATGTTCTGGACCGAAATTTAATCTTACCGGAATCATATGAATGTTATATTTTCGGAGAATATCTTCTGGAAGATCACAACCTGAATCTACCAGAACAGCAATATCCTGATGAGTTCCGTGGGCATCATGCTGTTGTCTAATCATATCATCCGCCTTTTCATCAGAAACCGTACCAAAAGTCTGACACATATGAATCACTTTTTTCGGTTGATCGGTATGAATATGTACTTTCATCCTGGAATTACTGCCTGCAACCACGATTGAATCACCCCATTCGGTTAATTTTGATTTCAATTTAGATCTGTCCAGATCATTTCCAGTGATGAGACATTCAGTACAAAACCTGTATTTTTCATTAAAAGAAATGGATTCTACCACAGAAGGTGTCTCAATGATTACCTCCGTCGCCCTCTCTTCAACGATTCCGCTGTGAATAAAGTTGTTGATGCCTTCAAGAATATATACAAATCCCTGGGCACCTGCGTCAACGACTCCGGCTTTTGAAAGGACATCCAGTTTTTTAGGTGTTTCAGAAAGTGATATTAAGGCTTCATTAAGTCCATGGGTTAATAATTTTTTAAAATCCGTTATATTGGAACTGAACTTCTGTATGGCATTTATCCAATCACTGATGACGGTCAAAATCGTCCCTTCCTTTGGTTTCATCAAAGCGTCATAGGAGTATTGTTTTGCTACCTGCAAAGCATGGGAGAATTCTAAAGGTGTAAGTTTATATTTATCCTTTACACCCTCGGAAAAACCGGTAAAAAATTGTGCGAGAATCGCACCGGAATTTCCTCTGGCATTATTGATGGTTAATTCTGAAATTTCTTCAGCAGCCTGAGAGATAGATAGGTTATCTTCTATATTAAAACTGCTTTCGACAGCAGACATTGTAAATCCCATGTTGGTTCCTGTATCACCGTCAGGAACAGGAAAGACATTGATTTTATTCAGATAATCCTGCCGGGATAAAAGACGTCTGATTCCAGCGGACAAAGATTGATAAAACCGTTTTCCATCTATGTAATAAATTCCCAAGTGGGTTGTTTTAGTTTATTTTATGATTTCCCGGGGCAAGCATTCCCCCTGAAATAACTGTCTTTAATGCTTCTTCTACATTCATTTCTGCAGGGAGGGTATCTTCTTTTGGTATCATGATAAAAATACCTGACGTGGGGTTTGGTGTGGTAGGAACAAAGAGATGGTAAAATTCCAACTTTTGTTCATTTAGGGAAGTCCCGGTGACAAATGCGAGCGTCCAGAGTTTTTTTCGGGGATATTCTAAGTATACAACACCTTGAAAATTCTGGTTGGCAGTTCCAGAAAACGTCCGTGTAATCTGTCTAATAGTTGAGTAGATAGATTTTACAATAGGAATGTTCGTGAGTATTCGTTCACCCCATGAAAACAATTTTTTACCAAGCACATTCGTCACAAATAATCCAAGAGAATAAATGAGAGCCAGAGTCAGGAGAAGGCCTAATCCTGGAATATCAATATTTACCTTTCTCAGGAATGGAGATGTGAAATTATCCAGGGATTCAAAAGTAATTTTCAGAATCCAGTACGTCAGCGCGATGGGAGCGATTGCAAAGAGACCAGCAAGAATAACTTTTTTAAAGTGTTGCCACATGATTTCCTTTCATTCGTATGATAAAGTGTTCAAAACATTTGTATGAAACTAATTAATGATGTTTGAAAATCATACGAAAAGGTGAATAGGAAAAACATTTGGTTTCTAATCAAATTGCTTCCTCCAGCCTTAACAAAAAATATTTTTTATCCAGATTCCCTCCATATCCCCCCAGAGAACCATCATGAGCGATTACCCGGTGGCAGGGAATGATGATGGGGATCGGATTTTGTGCATTGGCACTTCCAACTGCCCGAACCGCGCCTGGATTCCTCACCCGTTCGGCAATATTCTTGTATGATACCGTTTTTCCGTAAGGGATTTTGTGTACTTCCGTGAGTACCTCAGAATAAAAAGGAGGCATGGTGAGGTCAAAGGTCATTTCAAACTGTACATTCTCTCCGGAAAAGTATTGTTTTAATTGGGAGAGTTCTTTGGTGAATGGATCTGGATTTTGAACTATAGTTTGATTTGGATAAAGGGTGGAAAGAGTTTTGTGAAACGGTTTTTCTTCCGGAAATAAAACCCGGCAAATTCCTTTTTGTGTTCTGGCGATTGCCATAGTACCAAAGGGAGAATCAAATTTAGTGTATATTATTGAACGCATTTTGAGGGAAATCTATTTTTTCTGAGATTCATTGTGTCGGGGTTTAAGATTATATGAAGGGGATAGACGTTAGTGTAGAGTTGGTTAATTATCACAAAAAGTATGATAAAGTTAAAAATAAATTGGTAAACTCTAAAGAGTGCAAATTTGGGAATTAGTAAGAGGAAGGAGCAGACTACATGATACAGGTTCAGAATCTTGTCAAAGATTTTAAACTTACTAGAAAAATTAGAAAGGAGATGGGGGAGGAATTTAAAAACAGGAAAACACTTCGGGCAGTTGACAAGATTAGTTTCACATGCCATCCGGGGAGGATCTTTGCATTGTTAGGTCCAAATGGTGCAGGAAAAACAACAACACTCCGTATGATTGCTACTATGCTGAAACCGACTTCAGGCACGATTGAGGTGGGAGGATACGATTGTCAAAAAAATCCACAGAAAATACGCGAAAAGATCGGTTTTATGACAGGACAGACCGCTTTGTATGACCGCCTAACACCATATGAAATGGTGAAATATATTGCAGATCTTCACGAGATGGATTCCTCTGTATTTGAAAGTAGAAAAGATAAAATTTTTGAAATGCTCAAAATACATGAATTCGC
>DPYO01000130.1:4879-6541 GCA_003535775.1 Fidelibacterota bacterium
TGGTTTTTGATGAACCGACTACTGGTTTGGATGTAATGACATCCCGTGCAATTATAAAGTTGATCCGTTCCTGCAAAGATGAAGGAAAAACTGTGATCTTTTCAAGTCACAGAATGGGAGAGGTCAATCAGGTATGTGACGATATGGCTATCATCTATAAGGGGTCGCTTTTTTTTAATGGAGGGCTAGACAAGTTCAAATCTGAAATGACCCATGAGACCTTTGAGGATGAATTCATCCACATGGTAGGAGAGGCGTAATGAGAAAGATAATCACGATCTACAAAAAGGAATTAAAGGATAGCTTACGAGATCGTCGCACTCTGTTTATGATGATTGTTCTTCCCCTAATCCTTATCCCTGGGATAATATTGTTGATGACAAAAGTACAGATGGCGCAGGCGAAGAAGGCAATGGGAAAGGAAATCAAAGTCGCTTTTATAGGGGGGGATTTTACCCCGGAACTGATTCAGATGTTTGCAGAAAAAGGAAGGATTCAATTCATAAAGGACAGCCCGGTTGACAGTGTAGAAATTCTGGTTAGACGTGGAGAGTTGGATGGAGGTGTAGTTATTACTTCAGGTTTTAATCAACTTGTTTCCAATGATGAACAGGGTACGGTACGGGTGATTTTCAAAAAATCCGATGATGCGTTTGGAGTTTTAGAAAAAAGGTTGATATCAACAATTGAGCAATACGACCAACAAATTGTTGATAAACGAATATCACGATTGGGGTTAGACAAAAACTTATTTAATCCAATTGATATCGTCAAAACAGATGTTTCTACCACGCGGGAAAAGTTGGCAGAAACCGCTGGCGGATTTTTACCCTATCTGTTTATCCTGTTTACATTTATGGGAGCCATGTACCCGGGTCTGGATTTAGGAGCCGGAGAAAAAGAACGAGGTACTATGGAAACAATTTTATCTTCCCCTGCAAGCCGTCTAGAGATTGTATTGGGTAAGTTCGGTGTGATTATGACAGCGGGTATCGCTACAGCCCTGATCTCTTTTGTAAGTTTGAATGTTGCAGTTCAATTGTTTCCGGAAATACCCGTTGATATACTTGATATAATTAGTAGTATGCTGGGAGTGAAAATGGTCGCCCTCATCCTGACACTGATTATTCCGATTGCGATTTTCTTTAGTGCCGCCATTCTCAGCTTGTCTATTTATGCACGGTCATTTAAAGAAGCGCAAAGTATTGTTACACCACTGAATATTGCGATTATTGTTCCGGCGGCAATCGGACTTACGCCTGGAATGGAATTAAATAAAATTACAGCACTGATTCCAATTCTAAATGTGTCACTGGCAACTAAGGAAATGCTTTCCGGCTCAATAAACTGGATTCTTCTCAGCGAAGTTTATGCATCACTTATTGTCCTTGCCGGATTCAGTTTGTGGTTTTGTGTGAAGTGGTTCAACCGGGAAGAGACAATATTCCGTAATTAGAATTTTCGTTTAGTCTGGGAATTCACAGGGGATACAACAAAGCTAACGTAATAAAGAGGAAAGGTTTATTTTGTTGGTGTACTAGCGTGGAGTTGCACCACAATTGGACTGGCTACATAAATACTGGAATATGTCCCAACTACAACACCAATTATCATAGCAAATGCAAATCCATGAATTACTTCCCCTCCAAACAGCCAGAGAAT
>DPYO01000047.1:0-6176 GCA_003535775.1 Fidelibacterota bacterium
TGCATCAGCAATGGCTGGAGCATGTCTTGGATTTTTATGGTTTAATTCTGCACCTGCCCAAATCTTTATGGGTGATGTAGGTTCACTATCTGCAGGCGCTGCATTAGGGACATTAGCAATTTTATTAAAAAAAGAATTTCTCCTCCTAATAATCGGGGGCGTCTTTGTCTGGGAAGCAATTTCTGTAATCCTTCAAATTGGCTATTTCAAATGGACAAAAATGAAATTAGGCAAAGGGAAACGGTTATTAAAAATGGCTCCAATCCATCACCATTTTGAACTTTCAGGATGGCCAGAGACCCGGGTGGTGATACGGTTCTGGATTATCGGAATTCTTCTCGCATTATTTTCACTAACCACATTTAAAATTCGTTAATGAATATTTCAAACAGAGACGAAATCGAACTGAAAAACAAAAATGTTATCGTTATTGGTTTGGGTAAAAGTGGTTGCGGAGCAGCAAAACTTGCACATTATCTAAAAGCGAACGTTTTTGTGAGTGATCAAAAGAACGGCATTGAATTGGAAAAAAATCTCAGAATGATGCAATCAATCGGTGTAGATGGAGAAATAGAAGGTCATAGTGAAAAAATCTTTGATGCAGACCTCTGGGTCATCTCTCCCGGAGTCCCCCAGAATGCCCCAATCATTGTGAAAGCAAAGGAACGAAACATTCCTATTGTGGGTGAAATCGAATTTTCAAGTTGGTTCACTTCAGCCCCCATACTTGCAATAACGGGTTCAAATGGAAAAACAACCACTGCTCATGCCTTAATTGAAATGTGTAAAACAAAAGAAATTCATGGAGTTCTCGCTGGAAACGTTGGAATTCCTTTTTCTGAAAAAGTACTCGAGGATTTGAAAGCTTCTGATTCGAAACGTATTTTTATCCTGGAAATATCAAGTTTCCAAATGGAATTTATCCTCCATTTTAAACCTCTTATCTCCCTTTTTCTCAATATCACACCTGACCATTTGGACCGTTATGAAACCATGGAAGAGTACGAATCTGCAAAATTAAAAATGATACAAAATCAATCTTCTGGCGATATGATTGTTTTTAATGCAGATGATCCATGTTTTAAAAATCGATTTGATGAATACCCTTCTACTATAATTCCATTCAGCTTATACAAAAAGAAGAATGTTATTTTTAGTGTCAATCAATCAAAAATCTACACGCAGGAAAACGACAAACTTATCTATCTAAATGAAATTGCCCTTCCCGGTAAGCATAATCTGTCTAACCTGCTGGCCGCCGCCACTGTAGCTCATTTTATGCACATCCCAAACAAACATATTGAAAAAATAATGGCAACATTTACAGGGGTTCCCCACCGCCTGGAACCAGTAGTTACTCTACAGGGAGTGGATTATGTGAATGATTCCAAAGCTACAAATATCGATTCAGTTAAGGTTGCTCTAGATAGTTTTAACAAATCCATAATCTTAATATTAGGAGGACAATACAAAGGGGGCAATTTCAAAAAACTCCTTCCACATGCTAACAACATCAAGGCCGTCCTCGCTTACGGTCAGGCTCACCAAACCATCGAAACTGCACTAGGGGATGCGGTGAGATTGTACTGCTTTGATAATCTCAAAGATGCAGTTTCGAAGAGTCAGTCGCTTGCAAGCCCGGGGGATATTGTACTGCTTTCCCCGGGCTGTGCAAGTTTTGATCAATTCGACAACTTCGAACATCGCGGCGATCTGTTTAAACAATGGGTTTCCCAATTGGAAGAACAGAAATGAATCACCTGAATGTGATCTCGAAGAATTATGACCGGGTTCTTATTTTTGCTGTAATACTCTTGTGTATTATTGGTACCGTCATGCTGTATAGTGCCAGCTCTATACGGTCCCTCATGGAATCTGAGAATCAAACAGCAACACTTTATCTAGTTGCACATTTAAAACGATTGCTGGTAGGAATAATCATCATGTTTTTAATGATGTCATTCGACTACAGACACTTAAAAAAATATTATCTTCATCTTATATTTGGTGCCATTGGTTTACTCGTCATCACAAAAACTATTTTTCTTATCAAAGGAATATCCACCCCTGCCAGATGGCTTTACCTGGGTCCGCTTTCAATCCAAACCTCAGACATTGCCCGGTTATCTCTGATTGTCTTCCTAGCTGTCTACATCGATAAAAAACGGCGGGAATTGGAGGATTTTTATACTGGTTTTCTCCCATCCGTTTTCGCGATTATTATCATAATGTCTCTCATTATAATTCAACCGGATTTCAGCAGTGCTATTATGCTAGGGCTGATCGGTGGTATTATGCTGTTTATCGGTAGAGCCAAGCTCTCCCAGCTTCTGGCTACTTCTGTCACAGGACTGGCTATAGCTGTACCTGTCCTCCTGATGGCACCATACCGTTTGGATAGGGTTCGTTCCTGGTGGAACAAAAACGAGGAATTATCTACCATCGGATATCAGGCTTATCAATCTCTAATCAGTCTTGGAAATGGTGGTTTTATTGGTCTCGGTCTTGGGAACAGTCTTGAAAAAAATATGTTTCTACCCGAACCCCATACTGACTTTATTTTTTCCATTATTGGAGAAGAGATGGGATTTGTTGGTACGTTATTTATTCTCACTCTATTTCTAATGGTTTTCCAACGAGGTATCCGAATTGCTAAAGAATGTACAGACCCATTCGGGGTCATGCTTGCTGTTGGCATTTCATTCAGTTTTATCCTGTATGCTTTCGTGAATGCAGCGGTTGTAACCAATGTTTTTCCAGTAACGGGACTTCCCATGCCCCTGATTAGCTACGGTGGTTCAGGAATGGTGATCAACCTTGCAAGTATGGGAATTTTGTTGAATATCAGCCAGGCGAAACGATCCATTTCACACAGTAATGATTGGAAACCGAAGTTATATGGATGACCCTCGAATACTCATTGCCGGAGGCGGCACTGGTGGACATCTTTACCCTGCTATTGCCATTGGCGAGGCTCTCCAGTTGCGGAATCCAAGGATTAATATCCACTACGTGGGCTCCACGTTTGGAATTGAGGCAGATGTACTTCCCGTAAAATCTCTTCCTCATACACTAATCCATATCCGGGGATTTCAGAGAAGTATTTCTCTTGATGCGGTTGGAAAAAATTTGATTCTTCCCTTTAGGTACCTTCGAGCATCCAGGAGAACAAAAATATTATTCCAGGAATTTAATCCCCATGCTGTTGTCGGCACCGGCGGATATGCCAGCGCTATACCCATAAAAACAGCAATCAACCAACAAATACCTGTTCTCCTCCAAGAACAAAACTCATATCCTGGGATCACGACCCGGCTATATGCCGACAAAGCCCAGGCAGTATGTATTGCTTTTGATGAAGCAAAAAACTATCTGAAAGGTCACTGCATTCTCACAGGGAATCCCACGCGGAAAAGTATCTTGAATGGACACCGTACAGATGCTGCAAAAACTTTCAACTTTAGCCCGGAAAAAGATACGGTGTTTCTTTTCGGTGGAAGCCAGGGTTCTGCTGCTTTGAACAAGATTATGAATACGGCAATTAATTCTCTCCAACAAGAAGATGTTCAAGTCATATGGCAAACGGGATACAACCAGTTCTCCAAATTTCAGCATCATGATTCTGATGCTGTCCGAGTGGTTCCATTTATCAATCTTATGTCTGATGCCTACGCTTTGTCAGACCTTATTATCTCTCGAGCGGGCGCATTGACCTTGTCCGAAATTACCGTATGCGGGAAACCCAGCATTTTGATACCCTTTCCTGGCGCAGCTGGTGATCATCAAATGAAAAACGCCGAAGTACTGGCAAAAGCAACCGCTGCACATTTAATAGATGAAAAAGATCTCTCATCTTCCCTTTTAGTTGAAACTGTCTTAAAACTCCTCCACAATAAAGAAAAACTTAAACAGATGGCACATCAAACAAAAAATCTTGCAAAACCAGATGCAACTGAAACCATTGTTGACCAAATCTTCCAGATGATTGATTAAAATTAATGTTTAGGAAAGTGAAAAAAGTACATTTTGTCGGGATTGGTGGTATTGGAATGAGCGGTATCGCTGAACTTTTATTGAATCTTGGATTCGAAGTTTCAGGCTCCGATTTAAAATCGTCAAAGATTATTCAGAATCTCAAGGAAAAAGGAGCAACCATCAGGGAAGGACATGATTCAACCAACCTGGATGATAGTGATGTGTTGGTTTATTCCAGTGCTGTAGAAGAAGACAATCCAGAGATCATTGAAGCGAATAAAAGGAATATTCCTGTAATTCGCCGTGCTGAAATGCTTGGTGAACTGATTGCAGTAAAGCAAACCAGTATAGCTGTGAGTGGAACCCACGGAAAAACATCTACATCCTCAATGATCGGTGCAGTTCTATCTGAAGCAAAAATGGAACCAACTTTGGTTGTGGGAGGCCTTGTAAAAAATCTGAATACCAATTCTTTATTGGGCTCAGGTAAAGTCATTGTTGTGGAAGCTGATGAGTTTGATCGCAGTTTCCTACTCCTTCGACCCACCATTGCTGTCATAACAAACATTGAATTAGAACATACAGACTGTTACGAAAATCTGAAAGATCTACAAAATGCTTTTACTCAATTCAGCAACGCCGTTCCTTTTTACGGTGTTGTAATCGCTTGTCTGGATTCGCTTGGAGCCCGCGATATTTTATCAGAGATCAATCGACCGGTTATTACATACGGATTATCTCCCCAGGCTGATTTTCGTGCAGAATCAATGAATTTTAATGAGATAAGAACTCAATTTTCAGTCAAGCACCATCAGGAATCCTTAGGAGAAATAACTCTAAATGTTCCCGGTGAACACAATATTTTGAATTCTCTGGCTACTATAGCCCTCGGAATGGAAATGGGCATCCCCTTTGAAACTATATCCGAAGGACTCCATTCCTACGGAGGTGTGCGACGGAGGTTTGAAATTAAGGGAATTGTTGATGATATTATGGTTGTTGATGATTATGCCCATCATCCTACAGAAGTTCGCGCTACTCTTCAGGCAGCCAAAAATGGCTGGAACCGGCGGATAGTTGCAGTATTTCAACCACATCTTTTCACCCGTACCCGGGATTTCCATTCAGATTTTGCCCGTGCATTCAAGGACTGCGATATACTGGTCGTAACAGATATCTTTCCTGCCAGAGAAGAACCGATACAAGACGTAACGGGTGAGTTAGTGGCCAACTCTGCAAAAGAATTCGGACACCCAAATATTTATTATGAACCGGAATTAGATAACCTTTCGGATAGATTGGATAAAATTGTCCAACCAGGGGATCTAATTATTACCATTGGTGCCGGGAATATCTGGCGCTATTGCGATTCCTATTTTAATCACCTGTCTGTGAGGGCAGAAGCCTAAGATGGAGTTTGGAGAAGAACTGGAAAAGATGGTAAGCGGCACTTGTCTTTTGAATGAACCAATGTCCCGACATACCTCCTATGGAATTGGTGGACCAGCTGGGGCTTATATAACTCCACGTGACCGGGGCGATTTGCGAAGAATTCTACATTTTGCGGATGAACAAAATATTCCTGTTTTTTTTATTGGATCAGGATCCAATCTTTTAGTGGCAGACGAAGGTATAAATGGTATTGTCATCACCTTGATTAAATCATTCAATAAATTGGAGATTAAAGGGTGTCATATTTATGCTGAAACAGGAGTTATGCTGGGTCATATGGTAAAGCATTCTATCAAACAGAAACTCACGGGACTCGAAACTATGATTGGAGTTCCTGGAACACTGGGAGGAGCATTGATAATGAATGCAGGTGCCTTTGGAAGTGAAATCTCAAATTGTCTAAAAAATGTTGATGTGATGACTTTAATGGGAAAAATAAAACAATACAGTATCAAAGATATTGACTTTAATTATCGCCATTCTTCTTTTAAAAAAGATGAAATAATTATGAGCGCAAACTTTATTTTAAAAAAAGTAACCAAGCAAGAAATAATGATCAAACGAGCCAAAGCCAGCGCTGGGCGAAAGGAAACTCAGCCGTTGCGATTCCGTTCTGCGGGAAGTCTTTTTAAGAACCCTAAAAAAGATGTAGCAGCAGGATATCTAATTGATAAAGCAGGATTAAAAGGAACACATCGGGGCGATGCTGAAATCTCCGAAAAGCATGCCAATTTTTTTGTAAACCATGG
>DPYO01000047.1:6574-8111 GCA_003535775.1 Fidelibacterota bacterium
TTTGGTATCAATCTTGAATTAGAGGTTAAAACATTAGGATTTAAACCAGGAATATTTGAATCGTGAGAAAAAAATCAAATCTGGACTGGGTTAGAATCATCATCGGGACCACACTTACCTGTAGTGCTTTCTTATTGATTTGGGCTGCATTTTCCTGGGCAACTTTTACTGATTTTCTGGTCGTTGAGCATGTGAAAATGCCTGGTTCCATTGTTATGGAAAATGAATATCGCTCCCTGTTAGGACAAATTGACGGAAAAAAAATGAACCAGTTGGAGCTTGATAATATTCGTATTGCTCTTGAATCCCATCCTTATGTCCGGGCCGCAAGAGTGAGCAGACAATTTCCAAATACTGTTATCATTGAAATTTTGGAGCGAGAACCCATTGCCATTGTACGGATTGATCCTCCTGTACTCATCGACAGTGAAAGCATCGTCCTGCCAATTAAAGACATCAATATTGAATATCAGATACCCTCCCTATCCAAATTCAACTCAGCAAAATCACTTTATCCGTTAGGAAAATCTGCTCTATCCCAAAACGTACTAGATGCCGTCAGTTATGTAACCCACATCAAAATAAATTATCCAAATCTTTATGAAAACCTTTCCGAAATCAGGTTAAACCGGCACGAAGAATTTGAGTTGATCCTTGAAGAAGAACCGACACTTGTATCACTAGGAAAAACCAATATCACTGAAAAATTGTTTATCCTTAAAGAATTTGATGAAATACTTCCTTTACGAAGAAAATTGACTGACTACCGGTATCTCGATTTGCGTTATAAAAATCAAATAATTGCACGGGAATGGAGTACATGAAAAAACTAAGCCGGACCCAGGATAAAAATATTCAGGTAGGCATTGATGTCGGCTCCTCCAAATTCTGCTGTGCAATTGCAGAAATAGATCCTCCCAATAAAAATGTTAAGCTCCTAGGGGTTGGCTCCTGCCCTTCCAGTGGAATAAAAAAAGGATCCATAATCCACAGAGATAAAACTATCGAAGAAATGGAAAAAGCTGTCACCGACGCAGAAATTATGGCGGACATTAAAGTGAATCGATCCTGGCTTACCATCTCCGGTGAACATGTAAGAGGAATCAATACTCAGGGAGCAATTGCCATTCAAAAACCTGGAAACCCTCCCTCAGCAACCGATCAGGAGATCCGAATAGAGGATGTGTGCAAAGTATTGGAATTAGCAAAAGCAATTTCATTCCCAGTTGACCGAAATATCCTTCACACTCTTCCCCAGGAATATATTATTGACACAATGAACGGTATTAAAGATCCAGTGGGAATGTCAGGAAGAAGGCTTGAAGGGCGGGTACACTTGGTTACTGTGGCTGCATCATCTGCATCCAACTTTATAAATTGTGCTGAGGAGCTGGGAATTTCGGTTGATGGACTGGTTTTTCAGGGATTGGCATCATCAATTGCTACGATTGACGAGGACGAAAAAGAACTGGGAGTTGCTGTCGTGGATATTGGTTTCGGGACAACAGACATCGTAGTCTATCTTGATGGAGGAGTT
>DPYO01000031.1:0-858 GCA_003535775.1 Fidelibacterota bacterium
GTAGCAGCTAAATTTGGACCTGCACATTTTAATTTGGAGTATCGAATTATTCCAAAAGGAAACTTTGAATTTGGCTATTGGAACCAGACCTACGAAGTTGAACGGGTTTCAATGGAGGATGATTCAATCAAAACCAAGGAAAGTAAACTGGGCCGTTTTGGGAAGCAGAAAGGAATCTTTGCCAATTTTAGTATGGATGTTTTTGGTTTGTTAGGATTCCAAATGGCATACCAGAATTTGAGGGGAGATATATGGGACGGCAATATGTTTTCCAACCAGTCAAACCAGAGTTTTCAATCGGAACTTGGATTAAAGAAAAGTATAAGTAAAATTAAAACTGCAAAATTATTTTACCAGCAGTTGAATGTGCCTAATCCTTTCGAGTTTGAGTTTACCCAGAGTACTGTGATGGGATATAGAATTGGTATAGAGCTTGGTTCCGGAATGGTATTGAATTATACCTATCAACGGACATTCCGAATGAGCAGTGATGGAGAGTTGGAACCTGTAAACCTGACAGGAATTGAAACGAGTTTTACTTTTTAAGTTGATGAAACAATAATCTAATCAGTTTGATTCGATGAACAGCCGAGAGATAAGAGAATCTTTTATAGATTATTTTAAAGGTAAAGGGCATAAGTCTGTCCGCAGCTCTTCTGTAGTTCCTTCAGATGATCCAACTCTTCTGTTTACGAATGCCGGGATGAACCAGTTCAAACCAATTTTCCTCGGTGAACAAAAACCCGTTGCATCAAGACTAGTGAACAGCCAGAAATGTATTCGAGTGAGCGGAAAGCATAACGATCTGGAAGAAGTAGGATTGGATACGTATCACCATACTTTTTTTGAAATGCTGGG
>DPYO01000031.1:1238-5574 GCA_003535775.1 Fidelibacterota bacterium
ATTATTTACCGAAATCTGGCAGTTGGATAAAAATCGTCTTTGGGTTACAGTATATAACGATGATGATGAAGCGTTTGATCTGTGGACGAAAAAAACAGATATTTCACCTAAACGTGTATTGCGGTTTGGCAAGAAGTATAACTTCTGGGAGATGGGAGAGACCGGACCTTGCGGACCGTGTTCGGAGATACATTATTATGTTGGAAATAAACTATCAAAACAAACTCCAGATGGATTGAATTCCTCAGATGAATACTGGGAACTATGGAACCTGGTCTTTATCCAAAGTAATCGTGATGAGAATGGAAATCTCCATGACCTGCCGTCGAAGCATGTTGATACGGGACTTGGACTTGAGCGTATCACAGCTGTTCTGCAGGGAAAGAACAGCAATTATGATACAGATTTGTTTTTGCCTATTTTCAGAAAAATTGAAAAGATTTCAGATTTAATTTTTAAAACTGATCCAGCAGCATTTCAAGTTATTGCGGATCATATACGAATGCTCAGTTTTTCCATAGCTGATGGAGTGATGCCATCAAATGAAGGACGGGGATATGTGGTGCGGCGAATTTTACGACGTGCATCCCGATTTGGCCGA
Organism: Fidelibacterota bacterium; assembly: GCA_003535775.1. Classification (GTDB taxonomy): domain Bacteria; phylum Fidelibacterota; class Marinisomatia; order Marinisomatales; family UBA8229; genus UBA8229. The sequence continues at coordinate 1,840 of DPYO01000031.1, forward strand.
AGACTGAACCTGCATGAACCATTCCTTCATGAATTAGTGAAAACTGTTGGTGAGATTTTGGGGGATGTGTATCCTGAAATCATTGATAAAAAATCTCATATTTGTCAAGTACTTAAAGCGGAAGAAACCGCATTTAATGCCACTTTGGACCGAGGGCTGACTCATTTTGATAAAGTCGTGGAACATTTAGCAGATAATGTAATTCCAGGTAAGGAAGCTTTTCGTTTATATGATACGTATGGTTTTCCTCTTGATCTCACTCAACTTATGGCGAGGGAGAAAGGACTCTCAGTTGATGGAATAGGATTCGACAAGGAAATGGAGCAGCAAAAATTACGTGCAAAATCTTCAGGTAAATTCAGAAAGGAAGCAGTGAATATTAAATGGAATATCATCAGTGAAGGTTCGGATTCAAAATTTGTAGGTTTTGAACAACTTTCATGTGCTTCTACGATTAGACAGTGGAGTAAGTCTGAAGATGAAATTCTCATAATATTGGATCAGACTCCGTTTTATGCTGAATCTGGAGGTCAGATCGGTGATACAGGGGTTATTCTTTATAATGAAATTACATTACAGGTCATGGATACAAAAAAAGATGGAGAAACCTGTATTCATTACTGTAAGGGAGATTTTGATCCAAAGAAAGCGACACAGCAGGTTCAATGCAATGTGGATAAAGATCGCCGCCGTGCTATTCAGTTGAATCATACTGCAACCCACCTGTTGCACTCAGCGTTGAGAGAAGTACTTGGAGATCATGTTCATCAAGCTGGATCTTTAGTTGCACCGGACTATCTCCGGTTTGACTTGACACATTTTGAAAAAATCATCCCAAAAGAAATCATTCAGATTGAATCCTTAGTAAATCAGGAAATTCAAAAAAACACTACTTTGGATGTCTCTATAAAGAGTTTTGTAGAAGCACAACAGGAAGGGGCTCAATCTCTATTTGGAGAGAAATATGGTGATAAGGTACGCATGGTATCCGTTGGAAATTACTCCAAAGAGCTTTGTGGAGGAACTCATACAAACCAAACTGGGGATATCGGTTTCATAAAGATCATTGAAGAATCTTCGCTTGCTTCAGGTGTGCGAAGAATAGTCGCAGTCACCGGACGGGAAGCAGTGAAGTTTATGCAAAACCAAACGGACATTATCCATAAGCTTCAAACTCAGTTTAATTCCTCAGCTGAAGACTTGCCCGAAAGAGTACGGAAACTGATACAACAGAAAAAAGAATTGGAAAAGGCTTTAAAAAAAGATTCCAGATCCGTCAGCGTTGATATGAAATCCATTGTTGAAAAGTCTGAGAAAATTGGTGACGTTATTTTCGTCCGGAAACAGGTTGATGCATCTTCTGTAGATGAACTAAAATCAATCGGGGATTCTTTATTGTCAGTTCTTAAATCCGGCGTTGGGGTTTTGGGGATGAGGGGTAGCAAAAAACCAACTGCTGTGATCGTTGTTACATCTGACCTGATAAAAAAAGGGATTAAAGCAGGCGATTTATCGCGTTTGATTGGAGCTGTGATGGGGGGAGGCGGAGGAGGAAAACCTCATCTTGCCACTGCCGGTGGAAAAGATAATTCGAAATTAAAAGATGCCATCGATGAAAGTTACAAGATCGTACAGGATGCTGTTTCATCCTGACGAAAGGGAAAAAATGCAATCTAAACAAGTGGACAAAACATATTTTATCTTTCTTGAGAAAGATGAACCGGTCATGAAAACTCTTACGGAATTCTGTAGTAAAAACAGTATCCAAAATGGGGAAATATCCGGAATTGGTGCAGTGAAAAATATTGAGATCGGCGCTTTTGACCCTGGTTCCAAGAGTTATATCCATAAAAAATTTGATAAAACACATGAATTGATTTCCTGCATGGGGAATATCACGTTGAAAGATGGGGAGCCGTTTATTCATGCGCATATCACGATTGGTGACCATGATATGAACGTGAAAGGCGGTCATGTATTTGAAATGACAGTTGCCGTGGTAGGTGAATTTTACATCCGAAAAATTGATGGATCAATTCACAGAGAACTGAATGGAGATATTGGTTTAGCTGTTTGCTGTATCGAGGAATAAAACGATGACACGAAAGATAATTTACAGTTCTGATGCACCGGAACCGGCTGGACCATACAACCAGGCGGTTTCAGACGGACGGTTCGCCTTCACTGCAGGACAGCTCCCGATTAATTCGGATATAGGTCAAGTTGTAGAGGGGAATTTTCAAGACCATGTGGAGCAGGTATTCCGTAATTTAGATGCAGTTATTCAGGCAGGCGGTACAGAATTATTTTCAATATTGACAATGACAGTGTTTCCTACTGATCTTTCCCGTTTTTCAACAGTAAATGAAGTTTTCAGCGACCAATTCAAAGGGATTGAACCACCCGCCCGATCCGTAGTAGAAGTAGCTGGTTTTCCAATGAATGCAGATATTGAGATTGAATGTATAGCCTCGGTTTAAAAAATATTGGTGAGAAATTTCGATTTCGTGAAGTAGTCAGGAGATGGTTCGTTTTTGGATTTATAATTTCATTTGGATATGGTCAAGAGGAAGATACGTTAAAAATACGAACACCACAGAAAGCTGCATATTATGCCTTGCTTTGTCCTGGTGGAGGACAATTGTATAATAAAAAATATCTGAAAGCAGGAATATTATTTGGAGCGGAAATTTATGCCGGAATAAAATTTAATAAATATCGTGTAAACTATAGGTATTATAAAGATGATCTTTCATTTTCAAAACATCAATATCTTGAAAAGCGAAATAAAAGTGCATGGTGGATTGGATTTATTTATATTTACGGATTAATTGATGCAATTGTAGATGCACACTTGCAGTCATTTGATGAAATAATGAGTGAAGATTTGGAACAATCAACTGCAGAAGACACAAAACAGAAAGAAGAAAAATGAGTAATCAACGGGAACAATGGGGATCAAAACTGGGCTTTATTCTGGCTGCTTCCGGATCCGCTGTGGGAATCGGTAACATCTGGAAATACCCACATATGGCTGGACAAAATGGTGGTGCTGCTTTTACAGTTGTATATCTTGTGTGTATTCTGGTGGTGGGTCTATCAATTGTGATTGCTGAATTTGTTATAGGTAGAAGAACACAATTAAGTCCAGTTGGGGCATTTGAAACATTAGCTCCAAAAACCAATTGGAGATGGGTTGGCTTCCTGGGAGTTGGTTCAGCGTTTGTTATCCTCTCCTTTTATGGAGTGGTTGGAGGCTGGATATTAAAATATATAGTTATTTCACTAACAGGAGGCTTTAAAGATTTAGCAGGAAATCCGGATGCAGCAGGAAATGTTTTCAATAATTTTATAACAGGTACATGGAGCCCCATTTTCTTTCAAGTTATTTTTATGACCGTTTGTATTTTGGTCATCGTTAATGGTGTTAAAGGTGGAATTGAAAAATGGTCCAAGATCATGATGCCACTTATTATTATTCTATTGGGCATGCTGGCTGTGCGGGGCATGACACTCCCTGGAGGGATGGAAGGAATTTCATTTTTATTTAAACCGCGCTTTGAAGACTTAACAGCTTCCAGTGTCGTACTGGCGTTGGGACATTCATTTTTTACGTTGAGCTTGGGAATGGGTACCATGATCACTTATGGAAGTTATCTTGGGCGAAAACAAAATTTACTTAATTCAGCTTTGTGGGTGATTACCTTGGATACAGCCATCGCTATGCTTGCTGGT
>DPYO01000031.1:5902-6254 GCA_003535775.1 Fidelibacterota bacterium
TAGCTATTTTTACAACAGTGTTTGCTCTGGGTGCTAATCCTGCTGAAGGACCTGGATTGATTTTTGTTGTTCTGCCATCAGTCTTTCCCCAATTAGATGCCGGTACTTTATGGGGTACATTGTTCTTTTTTCTGCTTTTTATGGCTGCGCTTACATCAGCGATATCTATCCTGGAAGTTGTTACTGCTTATTTCATTGATCAAAAAGGGTGGACTAGGAAAAAAGCGACTTTTCAATTTGGAATAATCATAACAATCGTGGGTGCTTTTTGTTCGTTTTCTCTTGGCGGAGGAATAAACATAACAGCATTTCTCGGTATGTCATTTTTTGATTTTATGGATTACTTATCCTC
>DPYO01000147.1:0-2349 GCA_003535775.1 Fidelibacterota bacterium
ATCCCAATTTAATCCAAATGCAAAATTGTATTTGTTCCCTTCAGAATCAACATAGCACTCCATATCTTGGGGGACATCTTCATTTTGAAGTTCAACTGTGGTCATATTTGAAGGCATTTGAAATGGTAAAAGTCCGGAGGGTTCGTTATTTCCTGAGACAATATCAAGCAACGTCTGGTTTTGAACGCCAAAGTGCACCACTATCCCGTTTACGTTACTTTCAAACTCTGTGAATATCATTGGATTACTCGTGTTTATAAGTACGATAACCGGCTTATCACCCATGAGTGCAGAGGTTTCATTAACCATTTTCATATCAGAAATGTTTTCTGTTTTTCGAGATTTACCCTGATAAGATCGATTGGTAAAATTTTCAAGTGGATCGCCGCCAGCAAGGCTGGTTTCTCTCGCATCCAAAGCTGTATAATCATTGTATTGTAAACTTATTGGCACATAACCAGTACCGTTGGATTTTAAATCTGCTTGATCATACCCAAATCCTGATTTTGGGTTTTCTATGAAAACAAGTGCAAAATCAGCATTATCTGGGGTTTCTGAGACATTGAAGTATTTTCTCAGAGTTTCCATATTCACAGGATATTCCGATTTTGCAGCAATAGGTGCTCCAAATAAGTTTCTCCTAGCAGGAGTAAATCGTTTAGGTACATAAACAGTTGTTTTTTCTGGAAGGGGCAGAACATTATGCTGGTTCTTTAGCAAAACAACGGATTTCAGCTGAGCCTCGTACCCGGCAGCCATGAATTCAGGGTTTCCAACGGTGGAAGATGTTTTTTCAGGATCAAGGTAAGGGTTTTCAAATAATCCCGGTCTGATAATGTTTTTTAGTAACCTTACAGCTGACTCCTCAAAACGAGACCGCATAGCATCTTCTCCCATTTCTTCTACTCCCATCTTATACGCAGCTATCACGGGTTGGGAATCATTGTTTCCTCCAAACTGATCTACACCAGCTGTTAAGACTTTATAATGTCGCTCAGCCACAGACAAATGCTCTACACCCCATGATTTGCCCTCAAAGAAAACATCGAGAGGTCCTGGATCTCTAGTCACTCTCCAGTCGGTGCAAAGCACACCATCATAGCCGTATTTGGTCCTTAATAAATCCTTGATAATGTATGAGTTGAAGGCATTGCCAACATTCTCGTTGTTTTTGGTATCTTGATTATATGAGATTGTGTAATACGGCATAACGGCAGAAGCCATTTTTGTTTTCCCTTTCAGCTTAAATGCACCTTCAATGAATGGGATCAATTGTGTTTCAAACTGATTACCGGGATACACAGCGTACTTTCCCATGCCGAAATGGGCATCCCTTCCGGCCTCACCCGTTCCACCTCCTGGCCAATGTTTGACCATAGCATTTACACTTTCTAATCCCCAACCATCAGAAATCTCTGTATCTCCCATTGAACTTTGGAAACCGTCGATATAGGCGCGTGCCATATCGGCAGCTAACTTTGGGTTTTCACCAAAAGTTCCATTAAAACGCAACCATCGTGGATCGGTAGAAAGATCAATCTGGGGTGATAGCGCAGTAGTAATTCCTAAGGCACGATACTCTTTGGAAGCGATATTACCAAAATTTTCTACCATGGCAATGTCAAATGTTGCAGCAAGTCCCAAGGTTGTTGGCCACATGGAAATTTCACCACCTGCACCTGCATTGAATTCCGCATCGGCTCGTGACCTGTGTCTTGGGTCAGAACTTATGTTCATTGGTATTCCTAATCCAATTCCCTCTACTAAAGCCTGGGCTTTATTGTTCCATTCCGCAGCAATTTCAGGGCTTTGAACACTCGTTATGAGCACATGTCTAAGGTTGTCATTTGATAAAAATTTCTTTTGCTGATCTGTTAGGTCAGAGGGATTTGCACCACTTTCTTCTAATGATTTTTCATCATAAGTGCCCCAAAAAAACCCTCCTGATCTTGCAGGAATAGCTTGGTGCTCACTGTATAACATCAATCCTGCAATTTGGTTAATGGTCATTTTTGAAGCAAGGTCAAGTGCCCGATCTTGGGCTGTTAAGCGCCAGTCTTCATAAGGGTCAAGTACTCCGTTTTTATTCAGATCTTTGAAAGCAAATCGATCCACTTCGAGTAGAGTAACCCCAGATTCTTTATGGTATTGAAGTGTTGCACCACCTTCGTTGTTTACTGTAGATAGATTTCCTGATGTTTTCTCTTTCCATTTGGGACTACAGGAAACGTTAATGAACAGACTTATGATGAGTAAATAGAATAATTTTTTCATTTTGACTCCTCCAAAGACCAATATTACGCCCCGCCAGTCCTAAATGTCTATAAACAAAAAACCCCGCTGGGGGTC
>DPYO01000147.1:2675-2993 GCA_003535775.1 Fidelibacterota bacterium
TGTATCACAATTTTACCTACTCACAATTACTCCATTATCGTATCCTATATTTATAGATTCCACTTCAGGATTCTCCAACATGTACTTGGATACTTCCGAAAGTATATCTCTACGAATTAATCTATTTATGGGTCTTGCACCATATTCAGGTTGATATCCGCTCTTTATTAAATAATCGTGAACACTACCATTAACGTGACATGTAATACCTTGTTTCTCAATATTCTGTATCATTCCACGAATTCGCATATCCACAATATTCTCAATTACTTCTTTGTTCAAATCATTGAATTTAACAATCTCGTCTATTCTGTTTCT
>DPYO01000110.1:0-4118 GCA_003535775.1 Fidelibacterota bacterium
AGAAAAAACTCCTGCTTCTGCTGCAATAGAAGAGGAAGTCGTAGAAGAATAGGAATAATTCCGGTTTATAGTTTAGAATATTTCCATATACTTTTTATGGATGTCAAAGGACCGAGATAATAATATTTATTTATATTAAAATTGCCTTCAAAACCCGTTGGAATTAAACTAAAGAACCGTGTAAAATCGTGCACCAACTCGGTGTAGTATATCTATGAAAACTGGAAATAGTCACAGATTTGTATTTCAAGCAGAAACGGACAGAAGAGTCCGTCAATGGCATTTTTCTTTCCAAAACTTTCTTATCTTGGCGCTAGTTTCTCTATTTGTTCTTGGAACAAGTTTATTTTTTGGTGCTGAATATCTTACGCGGTTTTTGTATCAACAAAAGCTCCAGGAAATACGGAATAATTTTACCTCTCTTTCCATAGCTTTAAATGATATCAATGGAAAGCTAAATTACCTCGACCAGAAAATGGATACTATTGAGGAAAAAGAACGAGCAGTTCGTACATATGCAAATTTACCTGAGATTGATCAGGATGTCCGTTCTCTGGGAATTGGAGGACTTCGGCTTGAAAAGTATACCAGCCAAGACTATATAATACCTGGATTGTCAAAAAAGATTTCAGGTTTGGAGCTGGATGTGGATCATCTTGCGAGAAAAGTCAAATTAGAGTTGGTAAGTTTTGAGACTATTTATGACAAGGTTGTAAAAGATACTGAGAAAATGAAACACATTCCTTCCATTCGTCCTGTACCAGGTGGATATTTAAATTCCAGGTTTGGTTATCGAAAAGATCCATTTGATGGTGTTCAACGCTTTCATAAAGGATTAGATTTTTCGGTTTTTACAGGTACCCCGATTTATGCACCTGCTGATGGAGTTATCCAATCTGCTCGTTACAGCGGAAAACGCGGAAAGCATATTAAAATCAATCATGAATTTGGTTATAATACTTTGTTTTTGCACTTATCAAAAATAAATGTCAAACGAGGTCAAAAGGTGAAACGGGGTGATCTCATAGGGCAAACAGGAAATTCAGGTCGCTCAACAGCACCTCATTTACATTATGAAGTGCATTATTACGGTGTAGCGCAGAACCCGCTGGATTATTTTTTTAGCGGAATTCTGAATTAACCATAACTCCAGAATCGCTTCTATAGCGAATTCCTTCATGCAAAAGACATATTATTTAGAAACGTACGGCTGTCAGATGAATGTCGCTGATTCCGAACTTGTAGAAAGCATTCTGAAAGGTGAGGGATATTGTGCAACACAGAATATGCATGCAGCCGATGCTATTTTTGTCAATACTTGCGCAATCCGGGAACATGCAGAGGAAAAAGTCCATTCCCGGCTGGGAATATTCCGCAAGGTGAAAAAGGACCGGCCGGAAGTTATCATTGGAGTTTTAGGATGCATGGCACAGAATCTTAAAGATGAGCTCCTGGAAAACAAACCCTATATCGATATAATCCTTGGGCCTGATTCATACCGCAGTCTATCCGATGTTTTTTCCAGAAAAACCAAGTACAATGGGAATGTGGTGGATACAAAATTATCCCGGTTTGAAGTATATGATGATCTGTTTCCAAGCCGGAAGGAGGGAGTCAATGCATGGATTTCCATCATGCGTGGCTGTGATAAATTCTGCACATTCTGTATAGTCCCCTTTACTCGGGGGAGAGAAAGAAGCCGTAGTGTTGAAAGCATTAGGCAGGAAGCCACTGAAGCTGTTGCGAACGGATTTGTGGAAGTAACCCTGTTAGGACAGAATGTTAATTCATACCATCATGAAAATAGAAAATTTCATCATTTGCTTGAGAAGGTAGCCTCCATTTCAGGATTAAAGCGGATCCGCTATACTTCGCCCCATCCACAGGATGTGACCGAAGAATTATTAAGCGTTATGGCAGCATATCCGGTTATCTGCAATTCAATTCATCTGCCTCTTCAGGCAGGGTCGAACCGCATTCTGAAACGGATGAATAGAACCTATTCCAAAGAGCACTTTATTGCGCTTGCAGATAAAATTCGTACTTACTTACCTGGGGTTGGTATCAGTACTGACATAATCGTTGGTTTTCCGGGAGAGCAAGCAGCTGATTTTCAGGAAACCCTGGATGTTATGAACTCTGTAAAATTTGACTCTGCTTTTACATTCAAATATTCTCCCAGACCCTACACGAAAGCAGAACAGTATTCTGATCAAATCTCTGAGGTCGTGAAACAGGAACGGCTTCAGCTGGTAATTGACGTCCAGAGAAAGAACACCCTCCTTCAAAATCGGAAGATGATTGGTAATGTGGAGATGATATTGGTGGAAAAGGATAGTAAACGAGCAGCAGATCAATGGGCTGGGAGAACGGATTCAAACAAATGGGTTATATTTGATAAGTGTGATGCAAAGATAAAGGATTTGGTTCCAGTTAAAATTATGGATGCCAAAGGAATCAGTCTCCATGGAGAATTATTGGAAACAGAAGAGGTATTATTATGAAACTACTCAAGATATTTGTCGGATTAATTGTTCTTTTACTGCTTTTATTTTTCCTTTTGAAAAATTCTGCTGAGGTTAAGGTAAATTTGATTTTTAATGAATTTGAAAATGTGAGCATCGCTCTTGTCATGCTTGGTTCTCTTGCAGTGGGAATGTTAGTTGGATATGGCATCATCGTTGCTTCGATATTTTCAGCCAAGGCTGAAATTCGATCATTAAAGCTGAAGAATCGTAGAATATCCGATGAGCTGAATGATCTTCGGAACGTAGCTATCGATGAAGGAATTTATGAAGGCGAGAATGGAGAGGATTGATCTTGGATCTCTTGACCTTTTCTATACTCATTGCCATTTTGGTTTGTGGCGGGTTTGCTGCGTATTATTTTCTAAAACCTTCTAAAAAACACCGTACTGACTCCGTTTACACAGATGCCTTAAATGCCATGGTCCGTGGTGAAAAAGGGAATGCTGTCAGGTTGCTCCGTACTGTTGTCAAACAGGATTCAGATCATGTGGATGCCTATCTTCAACTGGGCAATATAATGAGGGAAGAAAATCCACAGCAGGCAGTGAAGATCCATCAATCCTTAACAGTCCGACCCGGACTATTGGAACAATTCAGAATAGAATTACATAAAGCCTTGGCGCTGGATTACAACCAGGCAGGTAATCAGAACCTGGCGAAGCGGGAAGCGGAGCAGCTTTTGAGAGTTGATCGCAGGAACCTCTGGGCTTTGGAGTTCCTTCTTGAAATTGCGGAAAAGGAACGAACTTGGTCTCAGGCTGTAAAGCTGGTAAAAATGATCCAGAAAATTCGGAATATTCAGGATAAATCCCAACTCGGGAAATTCCAGGTTTATGAAGGCATGGATAAACTGGAGGGAGGGGACAGGAAAGGGGCTCACGCTGCTTTAAAAAAAGCAATTAAAATTGCTCCTGATCTTGGACTGCCTTACCTTCGTCTTGGAGATCTGTACGCGCTGGAAAGGGATCTGGTTAAAGCGATTGAGAACTGGGAGCGCTTTGCTTTCCTCACACCTGCAGAGAGTTCCCGGGTATATATCAAAATCGAATCTGCTTTGTTTGATTTGGGACGTTTCAGCGAAGTAGAAAATTTCTACCAGAAAGTTATTGAAAAGGATCCGGCAAACTTGGAAGCTCTCACAAAACTGGCGAATGTCCTGGAGGAAAAAGGAGAGAATAAGAGTGCTATAAACCTGGTGGAAGGAGCCCTTGCCCAAAATAATGATTCCTTGCATGCCCGACTGATGAAATTAAAATTGTCACTCCATCAAGTCACGCCTAGCGAATTGAGTCATCAAATAGATATAATGATTGATATTTTGACGGAAAAGAATGATGGGACATGAGATATAAATGGTTGATACTGATTTTTTTTATTTTTACTCAATTGGTAGCTCAGGATGTTGACAAATACTTAGCCCTTGTCCGGGCGGGAAGAATTGGAGAAGTTCGAAATACTTTACCTGGTTTGTTATCCAAATTCCCCAATGATCCGGGAGTGCTATTTCTGAAAGCATTGATGACTGTAGATGGGGAGTCAGCCATCCAACAATATCGATCTTTAACCAAAAATTACCCGGATTCACCCTAC
>DPYO01000110.1:4501-5186 GCA_003535775.1 Fidelibacterota bacterium
CCAGGCAAGTGTTCAATTACGATCAGTACCAATGAACTATCCGAATTCTGAGCATATCCAGCGTGCGGTAGACCTCATGGTGAAGAGTTATGATGCCACCGGTGAATTGGACAGCTCCAGGCATTACCTCCCGATTTTCAAACAAAAGTATCCGGACCTTGATATTAGCGGTTATGGAATAACCGCCATGAAAAAAGTAGTAAAAACTCAACCCAAGGTTTTAATCAAAGAACCGGTTGGCCGTCCTATATCCGGGTCGGGCCCCTGGGTGGTCCAGGTGGGTGCTTTTAAAAAGTATAGTAATGCCCGGCGTTTAAAAATGAACCTCAACCAAAATGGATATAAGGTCACAATGGATGAAATAATGGCAAACAGGCAAAGGCTTTATGTGGTTCGAGTTGTGCGGTATATTTCCCGGGAAGATGCCAATCAGGTTGGAATTGAGTTAAAGAATAAATTCGGGTTAGATTTCAGGGTGCTGAAAAAGCCGGGAAATTAGAGTTGAGTAATCGGAAGTAGAAAATAATCTTGGGAATGATTGCGAGGCTGGTGCCCGTCGCGGTCTTCAAAACCGTTGTCCCGGTGTGAGCCGGGAGCTGGGTTCGATTCCCAGGCGTTCCCGCCATTTGAAAAAGTCGGTAAATGTTAATATGCTGAGATTTACCGACGATAAACTTAAATATTA
>DPYO01000110.1:5586-5761 GCA_003535775.1 Fidelibacterota bacterium
ACGTTTTGGTCACGTTTTGGTTTTTTTTACCACTGGAATAGTTTGGTAGTTTATTAATGTATTCCCTTGCGAGCTCCAAATTTGGGTGGGTGTACACTGCAGTCGTTTTTGAAGATGAATGTGCCATGAGACTTCTTCTGTCTTCAATTGACAACTTTTCGGCAAGTAACAGATT
>DPYO01000061.1 GCA_003535775.1 Fidelibacterota bacterium
ATATATCGTTTTAGGTTTTTTAAATCTAGAAAAGGAAATAATACATTCGGCCATTCAGGTCTCTGCAGCATCGCATCTCTTGTGAGACTTTGAGAAGCAATTGCTCTCGCTGGAACCATATCATCTTGTTCTTCTTTCAAAATAACATTATGGTGGCCCCAATGGGATCCCCTGTTTGGACCAACCTGAGTCCATTCGAAACCAAGAAAAGCAACACAGTCGGGATTATTTTTATCAATATTCAGTTCATTACATTTTCTAATGATCTCTTTAGTCTCTTTCCATCTTTTTGGATTTGTTGCTTCGGAATGATCTGTAATTGCCCAAAAGTCCAGAGCAGAACAGTGTCGGGCAAAATCACAGGCATCTGCTACAGGGTGCACACTTGATCCCCCTGCAATTGGAAGACTCGCAATATGTGCATCAGCAGAAAATGTGCTGTGAACATGAAAGTCTCCAAAAAGAATTTGTTTCGGGTTGGGAATATTTAGTTCCATTCCAGCAACCTCTTGCCTGGCTATTTTGTCAATAACAAAATCTTGAGTATTAGCCTTACCAAAGATCTCTCCGGGACCCAGGTTTTCACTAAAAATCCCTTTACTTACAATTAGGATAACTGAAACTATAAATAGAAACAATAGAACTATAATATAAGCGGATACACGCAGTACCATATTCATATTTTTTCTCCTTATCATCTCTTCAACTTACCCCTAAATCTTTCAGGGGTACCAAAATGAAGCACTACCAGAGAATCAAAATAGACAGGCAGGCTTATCTCAACAAGATCATTTTCCTCGTATATGTCAATCCCTGAGCCTCGAGTTGATAGATATAAACACCACTGGTAACAGTTCCTGCGTCCCAGGTCACCACGTGCGAACCGCTTTCAATTCTCCCATTAACCGGAACAGCTATCTCCCTGCCAAGAATATCGTAAATCGTAAGCCGCACATGGGCTTCCGCAGCCAAATTATAACGTATAGTAGTCACAGGATTGAATGGATTCGGATAATTCTGTTGGAGTGCGAATTTGGCTGGGACCGGTCCACTCCTCTGAAGAATCAACCTATCCGTTACCACAGAAATTTGCGCAGCATTGTTTTCATCCAGGACATATTCATTGCCTGTTAATTCGTCAATCAGTATCCAGCGATCGCTGGTAATTTCATTGTTATGAAAAGCCCATTCTACCCTCACCGGCCACTGATCGTTTTGAATCAAAATCTCTCCTGTCTCATCTACGATTCGGGAGTCTTCTCCAAAACGGACGTCAAAGGCTCCAGCAGGAGGAAGTGGCGGAAGTGTGTAACTGATTTTCTCCCTCTCTGGGACTCTTACACCAAAGTTAAGCTGACTGACAGAACCGGCAGCATTTGTAAAAACTAATGTATTTGCTTCTTTGCTCCTGTCAATGAATTTCTGAGCATTTCCTTTACGGCTCCCACTCTGAATTGTTATAATGCCATCTCCATTCGCTCTGATCCAATAACCTTTCCCTGGCTCCAATTCATCTACCAGGGTGTATCCTTGTCCAAAACCGTAGATCGTACCAGGAACAATGATCCCACTTGGATCAATGATACTTTCCACAGCAATGTTTGAAGAAATACCAGAGATCAAATTCCATCCTGTCATCAGATACGGTTCTACTAAATTGAAAGGAATTCCTGTAACAATATTTGAACCATCCGATGGAAAGCGCAACCAGTAACCTTCCCCACTAATGAGATTAGTTGCCAACTGGTAGCCTCCTGCAATGTCGAAGGAGTAGAGCGTATTGCTTATAGCATCAGGATAAATCGTTTCATAGCTCGAATCTTCAACAACTAATGGCAGACCCACCAGATTCCAATCTGACAAGTGCTCTAGGGTTAATTCAACATTCGGTTCAGCTTCAACTCTGATAACTTCATTTCTTTGATAATTCACATAGTAGATATTTTGATAAGAATCCACAAGCAAACCCATGAGGTTATTTTCATATCCAGTTTCAAAACGTCCCATTTCAATAGGTGAATCTCCTGAAAGATTGTAAATAATAATTTCTCCCGTTTCAAAATCTCCTACGATTAACCTGTCTTCATAAAGATCAATACCAGATGGTTTTTGTAATCCGGAATTAATAATAACTTCCCACTCCGCGTTTTCCATCATCCAATATTGAGCTAATGGTTCGCCATAAGGGGATAAATTATAATCGAAATTACCGGAGTTTACATTAAACCTGATAATCCTGGAGTTTCCTGTATCTGCTATATAAAGCCAGCCAGTTGATTCATCCAGAACCATATGGCTTGGGACCCCGGGCTCCCTGGAAACCGTAACTTCACCATATCTCCAGACTCTTCCGTCAGAATGATTGTCACCGCCATAGCCATGTGGTGTCTGAAAATCATATCGAACAATCGCTGAATGATACCCATCAAAAAGCCAGTAGACATTTCCACTGCCGGCATATTCAATACCCACCCCATAGGGACTCTGATGGAGCATATCAGTATGGCTACCAAGTAGAGGACCATTTTGGTTTACCATTGCGTAAATATTCAGGTCTGCATCCCAAAGTGTAGGACCAGCAAAATATCCGTTTGAATTATTATTTCCATCCTGGCAATCAATAGCATTTGCAAAAAAACCTTGATTATCAAAAGACATGGAACTGGCTGTGTGCATAAAGTGTCCTGAGAAGGAGTCTTTCCTATATTCTGACGTTTGCTCCGGAAGACCGGTATCGAAAAACAGTACATTACTTCCGCCCGGATCGGCATGCATGCCATACACCATCGAATTATCGTTATCCACAAGATCCCAGGATGTTTCCCCTCCATAATTATCAGTAAGAATTGTTATAGTCACTTCAACTTCATCCCCTGCACAAGCATCGCTGCAGGTACCCACATTAAAAGACGTTGATTCATAGGAACCAAAATTTCCTCCAGAAGCAACTGTTGTACCACAAACATCTACATCGTAAGAACCATTCCCCCAACTGCAGCAAATCCCATCCCCGTAAGAGTCATAAATAGTGAAAGTTACATTGCTGTTTTGAGGAACACATACATTCTCTATATACTGGGTATTACTTGAATATGCGGTACCGCCTTTATTAAGCACCCAAAGTTCATTTTCACGGGTAGGATGAAAATCCAGGTCCCTTGGTTCTGCGACTCCATCGGAGATATCTCCAACTATAACAAAAGTGTTATTTCCAGATAAAAAAGCATCAATAGAATTTTGAGCGATGCTCATAGTAGAAATGATAAGAAATATGCAATATTTTTTCAATTTTTCAAGTCTCCTTATTGAGGGTTTGAAGTTATAATAATATTAAATTTGACACTAGATTGTAAAAGGAAAGATAAGGGATTATTTCGTCTCTCCCAACTTAAACCCTAAATAGTTTGAAATCAGATCAACTGTAATAATAGTACTGAAATGCCAACCAAAAAAAGAATGAACAGATACGGAAGCGATCTGATAAGAGCAAATTTTCGTAACATTTCAGCGGTGTCATTAACCTTTGGAAAAGGGATGCTTTCAGGAACATCAACATCAAGGAATTCACATAATGGTCCCCAGCCTTCATTTACACGATAGATCAAAAGTCTATCGTTGGGGATTGTTTTTTTTACATTCTCTATATGTTCATAGTAAACTTTCCGGGTAAAATCTTTATCGCTAAAATTATTTTTAAAGAGACCAACCCAGATCAGGTTAATCTGCATTTCTATAAAAATACGGATGGGGTAAGCTATCATTTTGAACCAGTGTGGTAGGAGTGTAGGCACTTTATAGATTGTATTTGTTGTACTAGCGTACCACGAATCAAAATCTCTAACGGTTAAAATGAATTTTGCATCGGGGAATTTGTTTATTAGTTCCTCGTAGAATAAGCTTACTGGAAAATCGACGGCAGATTCAAATTCACCGAATATCCGGTCCCAATTTATATTGTCTCCACGGGATCTATTATACCATATTTTTATATGAGATGGACGCGAAATGATCTCTTTCATATGATAACATGGTCCTAAACCCAATTTTTCCAGTGCAATTTTTAATGACATTGTACCTGTACGTCCAAATCCTGTACCAATCACTTTCATTTAAGTTGAAAATCCATTCTTTTTTATTTCCATGGTAATAAAAAATTTAAATCAGTCATTAAATTTTGCTCTTGGAAAGAATTAACCTTAGATATTCAATCAATCCAACATCTAAGTCTATCAATCATCCCACAAATAAAACTTATTTCAATTTATCCAGGGGAATCGATTTGGAGTAGTCCATATTAATATTGAATGGAATGGTGACAATCAAATTCAGACCGTTAGAACAATCAGGTATATCCAAGACGGTATCAAAGTAGCCCAATAAGCAATCATCCACATCATTCCAATCATCCCGCCCCAAGCCTCAGGTTGGGTAGTCAAATTCTTCATTTTGATAGATTTATATAAACCTTTTGTAAGCACGCTCCATGTTATGGATGTATGAATATCTTCTTTTATTTCCTGTTGTTTCGCGCTCAATCTTAAGGTTCTTAGATGAATTATTTGCCAAGG